>NZ_WUEH01000030.1 GCF_010468615.1 Pseudodesulfovibrio sp. JC047
AATCATTGAGGAGCAGGGACTTGCCGGGGTGTTAAGTTTGGTTTGACAATTTGCCCCAAGCAAAAAGCAAGTCGCCGTAAAGGCGAAACCTTTGAAATAATTCTGGAAGACCTTCACCGCGTAGCGCACAACGCTCAATAAAAACGAAAAATAGGGTCTTTTCCTTGTGCTTTTTCTTTGTTCTTTTAAAAAAAAATACCGCCGCCGGAACTCTTTACGTCGTTGTAAGGGCGAAACCTTTGGAATAATATTGAAAGACTCCCCACCGCGCAGCGCACAAACCTCAATAAAAACGAAAAATTGAGCTTTTTTCTTGTCTCTTCTCTTTTTCTTGAATCTTCAATCGAAAAAAAGAAAAACACCTTTACCCTCTTCAGGCCCGCTGCTCGAAGCGCCCCCAATCAAAACATGAGATGGGGGAGGAACAAGATGATCTGAGGGAACAGGAATAACAAGGCGATTCCGAGAATGATTGAGGCCATGAACGGCAGGATACCCTTGAAAATTTCTTCGAGCGTGACCGTTGGCGCAATCTTCTGACACATTCCGTATACCACGTAGACATTGATTCCTACCGGAGGGGTGATGACTCCCATCTCAGTGACCAGCACGATGATGATGCCGAACCAGATGGGATCATAACCCATGTTGGTCACCACCGGGAAAAAGACCGGGATTGTCAACATGATCAGGGCGAGCGAATCCATGAAACAGCCGCCAATGAAATAGATCAGGATGATGGCTCCCATGATGGCGAATGAGGGTAGATCAAAGGCGGACACCCAGTTGGCGATGTCGAACGGGATTCGGGTCACGGCAAGGAATTTGCCGAAAATGACCGCCCCGGCAATGAGCACAAGCACCATGCAGGAGGTCCTGAGCGTTTCGTTCAATGAATTGACAAACGCTGTCCAGGTCAGTTGCCGCTTGATGAGGGCCAGCGCAACCACGCCGAGGACGCCAATGGACGCGGCTTCGGTCGGTGTGAAAAGTCCCCAGAATAATCCGCCGATCACCAGCGCGAAAACGAGGAGTGTGTCAATGAGATTGAGCAGGGAGCTGAATTTTTCACGCCATGTGAAAGCCCTTCCCTTGGGACCGAGAGCCGGGTTGATTTTGCATTGAAGATAGATGCCGAGCACGAACAGGGCGGTGAGCAAAATGGCTGGCAGGATGCCGGAGACGAACAGGGCTCCAATGGATTGCTCGGTGAGGACCCCGTAAATGATGAGCACCACGGACGGGGGCATGATCATCCCCAGTCCGCCGCCAGAGGCAACAGATGCCGTGGAAAGCGAGTTGGCGTAGCCGTATCGCTTCATTTCCGGGATACCGACGGTGGACATGGTCGCTGCCGTGGCCGGGCTGGAGCCGCAGACCGCGCCAAAGGCGGTGCAGGCCGAAACTGTGGCCATGGCGAGTCCGCCCCGCGTGTGTCCGAGAAAACGGTATGCCGTTTCGTAGAGCCGTTTTGAAATCCCGCAATTGAAGGCGATCTGGCCCATGAGAATGAACAGGGGAATGGTGGACAGTTCATAGGATGCAAAGGTGTCGTAAACGTTGCGGCTCATGAGATTCAACCCGCCTTTCCAGGACGTGAGGAGCGAGAATCCGATGAATCCCACAAGCATCATGACAAACGCGACGGGCATCCGGGTCATGAATAACAGGATCATGACGGTGATACCGATAATTCCGGCGGTGGTCGGGTCCATGACTATGCCTCGCCTTTTTTGAAAAATGTGAGGATGTCGGCGGCCAGACAGAGCGCGTATATGCCGCATCCGAACGCGAGCACGTAGACCACGAGATATTCAGGCAGTTCGAGATTCATGGAGACCTCGCCTGATTCGGCCAGCGTCTCGGCATAGATGAACATGCGCCAGGTGATGATCGAGATCAGACCGAACGTGGCGATGTTGGTGACGACTTTGAGCCGTTGTCGAACCTTTTTGGACAGGCGACGGACCAGAATTTCCACTCCGATGTGACTTTTCTGGGCGTGGGCGTAGGGCAGGGCAAACCCGATGGCAATGACGCCAAGGATGGAAACTATTTCTTCACAGCCGAAAATAGGGGTGTTGAATGCGCCCCGGAGCAGGACATCCGCCCCGGTCATGAGCGCCATGCCTGCCAGACAGGTCGCCGCGACAATGCGCATGATTTTTTCGGTCAGGGAAAGTGGGGTCCGAGCAGTATCCATTCCATATCCTTTATCTGGTGTCGGGTTGATGGCCGGCAGAGTCGATCAGTGGGATCGCTCTGCCGTGTGGGTGGTTGAAAACGGCCGTGGGGCGTGCTGTACACCACGGCTGACAGGGATTATTGGGTGCGAGTCATTTCGTTTTGGATAAAGGTGACCACGGCATCGCCATGGACTTTCTTGCCCTGTTTGGAGGTGATATATTCGTCAATGACCGGCTTGGCCGCAGTGACCCAGGCTTCGGCTTCGGCAGTGTCCAGCTCAGTGAATTGACCACCTTTTTCCGTGAAGAACGCCTTGCCGGCTGCGTCGGCTTCATCCCATGCCTGCCCGTGTTTGACAGACCATTCCGCATTGATTTCCTGAATGATTTGTTGGGTTGCCGGGTCAAGTTCGTTCCATTTGTCCTTGTTCATGACCACGAAAAAAGTGGTGGTGTAGGCCACGGGAATGGAGACGGTACAGTGTTTGACCACTTCAGCCAGCTTCCAACCCTTGTTGGACTCGATGGGATTCATGGAGCCATCCACAACCCCTTTTTGCAGGGATTGGTAGGATGTGGGCATGGGTTGGGCAACCGGACTGCCGCCCAGAGCCTTGACCAGTTTGGCGGAATTGCCGGTGGAGCGGATTTTCAACCCGGTCATGTCTGCCAAGGTGGCGACGGTGGTGTCGGTGGTGAAAAGCAGGCCCGGACCATGGGCATGGAAATACATGGGTTGGACATCCCGGAATTCCCGGGGAGTGAAATGGGTGTACACGGCGTTGGCAATGGCTGTGGCCTGGGTGCCGGAGGTGTACCCGAGCGGCAGGTCCACTGCGGCCATGACCGGGAAACGTCCCCGGGAATATGCCAGGACGGACATGCCGATGTCGGAAATTCCTTCAACCGTGCCGTCGTAGCACTGCTTGGCCTTGGAGAGTGTGCCGCCGGGATAGTAGTCGATGACCACCGCACCATTGGTCCGGGTCGTGACCGCTTCGCACCATTGTTCGGCCAGCTTGGACTGGACGTGGGTGGGCGGGAAGAAATTGGAGTACCGCAGTCGGACGGTTTCGGCGCAGGCCATGGACGTCAGCCCGAAGGTCAGGAAAAAGAGTGCGGCTAAAGTCAGTCGTTTTTTCATGGAGTGTCTCATTTTTGGGGTAAAATATGGTGGAAAGCAGGACGTGTTATGCGGACTGTCCTTGCTTGGTGCCGTTGCGTAAGGCCATGGCGATGGCGTTTTCCCGGATGTCTTCCAGTGAAATGTCCTCTGCGCCCAGTGCGTGATGGATGAGGTATCCTTCGAAAAGGGCGGTGTTGAGCGCACCGATTTTTTCCGGCGAGAAATCTGTTTCTACATGGTCGCGGACGAGATCGGCAAAAACACGGTTGGACAGCCGGTAATCCGAGGTGTTCATGATCTTGCGAACTGGATCGTTGGTCGCGGAATAGACGGTGAATTCCAGAAAGATGGCCGACCAATTCTTGTCACGAACAATGGTTTCCAGAAAATCCCAGATGACGTTCATGGCCTGCTCGAGGTTGGCGGCTGTCCGAATTCGGTCGTGCCGGGTGGCCCGGTACTGTTTGAATTTGTGCTCGATGATTTGCAGAAACAGCTCATCCTTGGAATCCCAATGTCGATAAAAACTGCCCTTGGCATATCCCGCATTGTCGGTGATTTCCGCCACGGAGGTCGAGGCAAAGCCTTTTGAGCCAAAAAGTGTGATGGCTGAATCCATCAGCTCCTGCATGGTCTGCTGTGATTTCTCATGCTGTTTTTTTGCCATGCTCGTATCTTTTCCCCTCTATATTATTGACAATAAAAAATGACTTCCGGTCGAATTGTGACCTTCGGTCAAAAAATGACCGCAGGTCACTTTTGAAAAAAAGATTTAGCATGGTGTTTTTGAGGCGTCAAGCATTCGGTCATGTTGTCGTGCGTGGTTGGGGTTATTTCTTCCAATACGGATGACTGATGTCTTCGAACGCGGACATGGCGGCGATGGAGCCTTCCCCGATGGCGGTGACGATTTGTTGCAGTCCGCCGGTTAGGTCTCCGGCTGCATAGACGCGGGGAAGGTTGGTCCGCATGTCGGTTCCAACCTTGACGAACCCATCTTCCTTCAACTCCACGCCAATGGCGTGTGCCAGTTCGGTGGAGGCTTTTTGTCCAATGGCCACGAAGACTCCGTCCACGGGCAGGTCCGTGATCTCTTGCGTGGTCAGGTCACGGAGGACGAGGGTGTGAACTCGACGATCATCGCCCTTGATCGCTTCGACCACGGTGTTCCAAAGGACAGGGATTTGTTCGTGTTTCACGGATTGCTGAAGTGACTGTTGTGCGCGGAAAGCGTCTCGCCGGTGGATGATGGTGACATTCACACCGAGATTCTTGAGATGCAAGGCGTCGGTGAGCGCGGTGTTGCCGCCGCCGACCATGGCCACGGATTTGCCTTTGTAGAGAGAGCCGTCGCACGAGGCACAATAGTTGATGCCGCGACCGAAATAGGTCTCTTCTCCTGTGACACCGAGTTGACGGTATTTCGCTCCGGTGGTCAGGATCAGGGCCTTGGCCGAATATCTGCCCCGGTTGGTGATGACGATACACGGTTCATCATTGACCGCATTGCCCAAGGTAATGGATTCGACACCTTCTCCCTCGTGAACCGGGACATAGCCTCGGGCGTGTTCGGCCATGATATCCATGAGTTGTTTGCCGGGAACGGAAACAAATCCCGGATAGTTTTCCACCA
Source organism: Pseudodesulfovibrio sp. JC047 (assembly GCF_010468615.1). NCBI lineage: Bacteria > Pseudomonadati > Thermodesulfobacteriota > Desulfovibrionia > Desulfovibrionales > Desulfovibrionaceae > Pseudodesulfovibrio > Pseudodesulfovibrio sp. JC047. The sequence goes on from NZ_WUEH01000030.1 coordinate 4,946, forward strand.
CCGGAGTGAGCGCGACCTGTCCGCCGACAATGTGTTTTTCAAGGACCACGGCCTTGAGACCGGCCCGGGCCGCGTAGATTCCTGCGGTCAGTCCTGCTGGTCCTGCTCCGACGATGACCAGATCAATTTCGCCGGGTTCGATCGTGCCATACCCGGATGGTTCCGTGGTTGTTCCGATGTCCGGGAGTGTGCCTTCGGCAAGCATGGTTTCAGCAGATTTCAGGTGGACCATTTCCAGGACAAATCGTTCTTCGGGCAATAGCCCCATGACGTCATGGGCACCGTCATTGAAAATCGTGTGTGGGACTGACCCGATGCCATGGCGTTCTGTGAGTGCCGGATTCTCATTCATTTCCACACATTCGGCTTTGACTAGTCCGGGTTTGGCGATGGCACATTTGATGGCGGACAGGACCTGTCCGGGACAATACGGTCAGGTGGGCGAGACAAAGACCTGGACCAACCGTTCTTTCGAGAGTGGTTCGAGCAGGGGAACGGATGTTTCGGACAGTCCGCTCATACCCAGCGAGGCGAGCATGATCGCAGTGATGAAGGCCTTGCCTTCTTCGCCAAGGGGCGCGCCGAGAAAACGGATATGGACGTTGTCCGGGTTGACGCAGAGGGTCGGCGAGGCGGTAATACCGAGTTCCCGGGCGCGGTCGGAATCCAGTTCGTGGCCGGTGACCAATATCTTGTCTGAAATGCGTCCCAGATCCCAACAGAATTGTGCGGTGTATTCCGAGAATTCATCATTGATGCCGGGTTGGGTGAAGACCTCCAGCGAGACGGTTCCCTGCAATGTCTTGAATGTCTCTGTCAACTGCGTGCGAATGTCAGCGGGCAAGAACCAGTCATCCTTGGTGTCGTCTTTGAAAAAGTGTGTCATGGGGAGTTCCTCAAAGAATTTTGTATTGGTTTCGGCCCGAGTTCTTGGCTTTGTACAAGGCGTCATCAGCCCGTTTGAGCAGGTTTTCGATGGATTCGTCATCGTCGCGAATTTCAGTGATGCCGATACTGACAGTGTAGGTGATGATGGCTCCATGCGTTTCAACGCGTTCCTGTTCGATGCGTTTGCGGAGTCGTTCTGCGGTTTTTTCTCCGGCGATAATCCCGGTCTGGGTGACCGCTGCGAGGAATTCTTCGCCGCCGATCCTGCCGAAAACGTCCGTGGTCCGCAGAATGTCCTTGCATCTGGCAACCAGTGATTTGAGGACGTCGTCACCGGCCGGGTGCCCGAAGGAATCATTGATATTCTTGAAATGGTCGATATCCAGCGACAGGAGCACCATGGTTGTGCGGTAGCGTTTGCACCGTTGGAACTCGTCTGTCAGTCGTTTCATGAAATAGCGTCTGTTGTAGGCTCCGGTCAGCGGGTCGGTGGAAGCGAGTCGGCGCAATTCCTTTTCCATGTGCCGCTGATCAGTGATGTCTCGGTTGACACCGATCATTCGGAGTGGAGCATCGTTTTCATCGGTCTGGACCAATCCGGCACTTTGCATGACATGGACGCTTTTATCTGGATGGATGATTCTGAATTCGAATTCGATCTGGCCTCTTTTTTCGATGCAGCTGGCGAGTTGCTGTTCTGCCTGAATCAGATCGTCAGGGTGGACACGCGATCTCCATGTCTCGTACACGCCGTGAAATTCATCGGGCGAGACCTTGTACAGATCTTTCATTTTTGGGTCCCAATTGAGATCGTCGGTCGCCAGATCCCATTCCCAGATGCCGATGTTGCCCGCCTTGGTTGCCAGAGCCAGCCTGTCGGCAATGACCCGAAGGGCTTCCTCGTTGGACTTGAGTTGGGTCATATCTCTGGCTTCGATGGAAATATAATCAATGGTCTCGCCAGTCATGGACACAGGATGATAGGTCGCGGCCATGTATCGTTTTCCGGCAGCGGGGAGATTGATCCAGGACTCGATCCTGATAGTTTCGCCGGTCAGAGCCTTGTCGATGCCCGCCTTGGAAAAGCTTTCATACACTTTGGGACCAACGAGTTGCTCGACGCTTTTCCCGATGATTTCTTCCCGCTTTTTCTTGAACATTTTCAGGTAGGATTCGTTGACGATCTGATAGACGCCATTTCGATCCACCAATGAAATGAGGTCCGGTGTGGTGGCGATGATGCGTTTGTATCGGACCAGAGCCTCCTTGGCCTGTTCCCGTTCCAGGTCTTTTTGGATGAGGTCGGCATTGAGAATTTCGAGTTGGGTATTGGCTTCCTTGAGTTTAGCCGTGCGCCGTTGGACCTTTCTTTCCAATTCTTCATGGGCCGCTTCAAGCTGTTCGTTGGCGCGTCTGCGCTGGATGATTCGCCAGATACCGTCCATGACAAGCTGCAACTGACGGATATCGCTTTCGTCATAGTCCGTGGGTTTGTTGCCCACACCGGCCAACATGGCGATTCGGTCCTTTTCGAAAATCGGGATGTTCACATGATTGCGGATGGGAATGTGCCCTTTGGGGTACCCCTTTTTTTGGGGATGGTTCGGATAATCATTGATGATGACCGGACGGCGTTCTCTGACAGCGTCAGCCCACATGCCGACCTGATCCACCGGGCATTCCGTCAGGTTTCGCGACATCTCGCATTGTTCCATGACCGTGTCGGACCATGCGTGCAGGGTCAGTTTCGATTCGTCGTGATTCAGGAAATAGATATAGCCGATTTCGCTGGACGTCACTTTGATGATGGCCTGAAGGGCGAAGTTGAGGATTTCCGGTTCTGATTTATGGGTCATTTTGGAAATGGTGTACAACGCCTCGAAACGGATTTCCGCAAGTTCTATTTTATTGAGTGCCTGATGATGGGCGGTGGTGTCAGAAAACGTGGCGAGTGCTGCGGGTTGCCCGTTGAATTCAATGGGGCGCACATTGGTGGTGATCCAGACCTGCCGTCCGTCCAACCGTACCAGTGGCAGGGAATGCCCCCTGATGATTTCTCCCGCGTCGAGTTGGGCGCGGACATGCTCCCTGTCTGCTGGATCGGCATAAAATGACCCGGTATTTTCCTTTTGAAGATATTCGGGGGTCGCTCCCAGTATTGCCGCGGCCTCTTCATTGCAGGCAATGATGTCTCCTGACGGGGAAATGATCGCCATGCCGCCGGGGATTCTGTCAAAGACCAGTTGGTGGAACGCGGCGTCCGACTCTGCCTGCAAAAGCAGGAGCTGGTATTCCAGATCGGTGATCCGTTCAAGGGCGGCATCCAATGTGTGTTGCGTGCTTTTTTTGGCCATGGACAGTCTCGTTTGGTCTTTTGATACAGGTGGTTGAATCAGTCATGAACACCGGGGACGGCATGTCATCCGTTTCATTCCTTTTCACTGGGTGTGTTTTCCGATTGCGGAAGGCGCAAGGTAAAGGACGTCATACCTTTTCCCGAAGTATATTCGACGCGTCCCCCGAGGTATTTCTCCGTGAATAATTTGGTCACGTAATTGCCCAGTCCCCTGTCTCGGGATTTGGTCGAAGTGTATTGCTTGAACATCTGTTTGCGAATGATTTTTGGGATTTCCCCGTGGTTTGTCATGGTGATGGCAATGGTGCCATCGTGATCCTGTTGACAGTCCAGAGTGATTGTATCCGTGCTTTTCCCGCTGGCTTCCAATGCGTTGGAGAGCATGTTGCGAATGACGTGACCAAGAAGTTTTTTGTCACTTGTGAATGTCGTGGCTGAAATATGTGTTTGCACACAAGTGCTTTGGATATTTTTGAAGGCACATTCCATGGCGATGATTGCATCAAAGAATGGGCCGGCTTCAAAGGTCTCGAAGTCGGCTTCCAGCGTGCCTTCTTCGGCGGCGTTGATATCTCGGTGATACAGGATATTCTTGAGTGTTCGTTGCGACGATTCGATCAGGAGTTTGAACAGCCCGGAGTCGGAGGGTGCTGATTCAATGAGTTCGGTGAGCGTGGCGATGCCGCCGATGCCATTGATCAACCCGTGATGGAATGTCCGGTTGAGATACCGGAGTTTCAGCTCGTGACGGATATCCATGGCAAAGACCAGTGCCATGATTTCCCCCTCGAATTCGATGGGCTTGGTGAATATTTGCAAATCAAGCGGTGTGGTGTCGCCGTCCACCATGCGCGTCATGCGGCATTCCTGACAGTCACGGGTTCCGTTCAGGCTTTTGATGATGGCATGCGCCGCGCCGCAGAATCGACAGAAGTCCGAACAGCCGCATCCGGCTTCGACCGCTGTGGAGTTGACGCAATTCAACGCCTCTCCCGGCCGTAATCCCACGACGTTTTCCCGGCTGTCCTTTCCGGAAAGCGCGCGAAAGGTCTCATTGCAATACACGATCTGTCTGTGCTGGTTGATGACAATCATACCCAGAGGAAGCGCGTCGAACCAGGAAAGCATGGGTTCGTTTTCGAGTGCCTTTGAGACGCGTTGAATGATCTGCGTGGACTCGCGTTCAGGAGTGGCATAGTGGGTGATACGATCTGCCTGTTTGGGTGCCATTGTTCAGTCCTTGGTTGGGGAAAATGGCCAATCGTTTTGCTGATACTCAGTTAGATGATTGAATAGTACGGGATTTTTCGGCGAGGTCAATCCTCTTGCACGAAGAGCGTGTATTCCCCTGTACACATGATAAAGGGAACGCCGAGGCGTTCCCTGTATCAATGGAGAGGGTTGTTGTCCTTATTTCTTGCCAAAGATTTCAACTGGTCTTGTCGTATCGCCGCCCGTATTCGGGAAGTCAGGATACCTGTAGGCCTTGGTGTTGGTCTCGATGAGATGACGCGCTTCTTCCATGAACCGGTTGTAGCGGTGTTTGCATTCATAGAAGCCGTGCCACCATGCGTAGTCCGGGGCCATCATGGCAGACCCCATGCGGGCGCGACGGCCTTCATGGTGCCAGAGTTCATAATATTCGACTTCCAATCCTTCATCGAAGTATTTGGATTTGTCGAGCAATCCCTTTTCATACAATTCGTCGAGGACCTTCTTGGCGGGTTTGAAGTAGTTTTCATTGTATTCTTCAATGGCCTTGTCGGTCTGGGCGTAGTGGTCATCAATCCATGCGTTGCCGTGGCATTGCTTGCAGATGTCTTTCATCTTGGCGCGTTCGACTTGCCAATCCGTGCCGGACGGGAAGGGCTTGAAGTCCTGCGGACGCACTGTCAGCGGAGCCTGAAGTTCCCAGGACAACCGTTCTGTCACGTCATGCGTGGTGGGCTGGTTGCCAGATCCTGACATGTGGCAGGAAGAGCAGGTCGGGGCGCGATAGTCCACGCCGGGAGTCCATGCGCCGGGCGCTGATTTGAAGTTGTACTCATGCTTGAAGGCCTGGTAGATGTCGCCATGCTTGGATTCGTTGAATATTTCGATTTGCGGATGGTCCGGGCCGAGATGGCACTGGCCGCAGGTTTCTGGCTTGCGTGCTTCCATGACAGAGAACCGGTGCCGGGTATGGCAACTGGTGCAACTGCCGAGACTGCCGTCCAGATTTAGGCGTCCGACACCCACGTTGGGCCAGGTGGCCGGGTCGAGTTTGCCGTCTTTCATCTTGAGCACGGTGCCGTGACAGTAATAACAGCCAGTCTTGCGTTCGTTGTCGGAATTCATGCCCTTGTTCAGCCATGGATCGAGCTTCCACATGATTTCGATGGTGTTGGCGTGTTTGCTCTTGGCGTATTGTTTGGCTTCGTCCGGGTGACAGCGAGAGCAGTCCTTGGGCGTTACGGGCGAGGCGATGGGCACGAAGTACTGTTTTTCACCCATGGGCATATTTTTCATGGAATAGTATTTTTCGTGGTCAACGGCGATATCCTGATCGCCCGATTCAGCCTGGTGACAGTCCAGACAGGTAATGCCGGCTGATGCATGACGGCTCATGGCCCAGTCTGCAAAAATGCCGGGGGTTTCCTGTTTATGACATTCGATACAGGCCGTGCCTTGAGGCGGAATGACCCGATCCATGCGGAATTCCCGCACCTTTGGAAAATTTTGCGCTCCTGCCGCTGCGACGAAGACAAGCGAGAACGTCATGATTGTGGCGAGAAAGAAACTCAGTCGTCTGTCCATTTCAACCCCTCCTTTAAATACCCAGATGAGGCAGTCCTGACGCCCTGTATGGGGGAGCGAACTGCTTGTATTTGTAGAACTGCCTTTCCTTGTGCACGATGTCCCGATGACAGTCGGTGCATCGATACGCTTCACCTTCTTCGGCATAGAGCACCCGTCGGTGTGCCAACATGGCGCCGCGTTTGGCAGGCATGTGCAATAGATTCCGATGACATTTCATGCATTGGTCATTTTTCATGGTTGACCAGACACGCTGTTTCATGACGTCACGGTCATAGCTTTCGGCTCCTCCGGTAAAGTGGGCGAAAACGTCTTTCAGTCCGTGTGCTGTCTTGGCAAAGAAAAAGTCATACGTGTCCTGGGGCGCGGGAAGGTGGCAATCCATACAGTCGGCCACGAATCCTTGCGCGTTGTTGACATGAGTTGACGTTTTCCAGGCCATGACGGCGGGCCTGATTTCGTGACACGAACCGCAGAACTCCGGAGTCGAAGTCCTGACCATGGTGTAATACGTCATGCTGAAGAGCGGAAATGCGATCAGAATACCGCACAAAACCAACAGAATGGACTTGGTTTTTCGCTCCATACCTCCTCCTGGTTGCAGTGCTCTTTTCCCTGACCAAACGCCCTGGTCGGGAAAAAGAGAGATTGGCGTAAAATACCAAATTTTGCGGAAAAAGCCATTACATTTTTGCCTTTCGTATACAGGTCGTTGCGTTCTGTTTTTTCCATTTTGAAACACTCGGTGTGTTTTGTTTGTCTGACAAGATTGAAAACAGGTTGGAATATTGGGAAAAAATGCAATCAGGGTGTTGGAAAAAATCGTAAAATTGGGTATGGATAAGTCTATCGTATTTGAACCGAACATTGACGCGAAAGCAGTGAGACGTGAACGAGGGCATTTCAAGATGAGAATGAAGGACATCAAACTGAATGTGAAATTGATTGGCGGGTTTATCATAACGGCACTGATGACGCTTGCCGTTGGAGTGGCGGGGTACGTCGAACTGTCAAATGTGACCGATGATGTGGACACGCTTGGCAACAAGAATATGCCGAAAGTCGAAGCCTTGTTACAGATGAAGTCCCAATTGAATTCGGCAGTGATCGGGATGCGGACGTTGATGACGCCGGCTCTCGATGAACAGGCTCGACGGCGACAGTACGTGCTTTTGGAAGAAGGCAGGGCCGCAAGTACAGCAAATTTTGATAGGTATATGACATTGGAGCAATCTTCCCGGGAAAATGCGCTTGCGACTTCGTTTACGGAAGCGGTCTCCCGATGGAGCATGACCAATGACAAGGCCGTTGCATTATCCAAAGAACTGTCAGCGTTGGATATCCTGAATCCCGAACAATTCATGAAACAGTTTTGGATGTTCACCAGCGATCATCAGCAACTGGAAGCTCAAGTCGGAGAACTGCTTGCATCCGGAAGAACTTTTTTGGGAGGCACTGACGCGTCGCAATGCCGATTTGGAAAATGGTTGGAATCCTATACAACGACCAATCCGGAAATCGCCGCCTTGTTGAAACAGGTGGAAAAGCCGCATATGCAGTTTCACAAGGCAATTTCCAAAATCAAGGCCGCAGTCGCCCGGGGTGATAATGATTTGGCGTATATGTTTTATACCAGCCAATTGAAACCGGCTGCCGCCGAGGTCCTCACGGCTTTCGACAAGCTCCGTGGGGCCGCGCAGTCGTCAGTTGCGACATTTGATGAAATGACGGAACTTCTCATGGTTCAGGCGGTGCGGGAACAGCAGGAGACCATGACGATCATGGATCAATTGCTTGCATACACGCTTGATGAATCCAGGGCAGCGGTCATGGATGCCGAAGAAGATGTGACGTCAGGAAAAATGTTTGCCGTGATTGGTGTTGTGATCGGAGTACTTTTTGCCCTCATTCTTGGCGTGCTGTTGACCCGTGGTATTACCAAGCCAATTTTCAAGGGAGTGGAATACGCCTGGTCCATGGCGACCGGAGTCTTTTACAGAGAGCTTGATGTGAACCAAAAGGATGAGATCGGTGATCTGGCTGCGGCTTTGATCGAAATGGTCCGTAAATTCCGGGAAGTCGTGCAGAACGTTCAGGCTGCGTCCGCGAATGTGGCGTCCGGCAGTGAGGAAATGGCTTCGGCGTCCCAAAGTTTGTCACAAGGGGCCAATGAGCAGGCCGCGTCCATTGAAGAGGTCTCCGCTTCCATAGAACAGATGGGGGCTAATATCCGTCAGAACGCGGAAAATGCCAAACAGACGGAAACGATATCAAATCAGGTTGCTGTCGAGGCAGAACAGGGTGGTGACGCCGTCATGCATACGGTTCATGCCATGAAGGATATCGCCGAAAAAATCTCGATCATTGAGGAAATCGCCCGACAGACAAATCTGCTCGCCTTGAACGCAGCCATTGAAGCGGCTCGGGCCGGAGAACATGGCAAGGGATTTGCCGTGGTCGCCGCCGAAGTCAGACGATTGGCTGAACGGTCCGGTTCTGCGGCTGCCGAAATCAGTGATCTGTCATCGTCGAGTGTCAAAATTGCCGAAGATGCCGGTCGGAAGTTGCAGAAGATCGTCCCGGATATTCAGAAGACTGCTGGGCTGATTCAGGAGATTGCAACGGCCACAGGCGAACAGAATGCCGGTGTGGATCAGATCAATTCCGCAATTCATCAGCTGGATCAGATCATTCAGCAGAATGCGGCCGCGTCTGAAGAAATGGCCTCCACATCCGAACAACTTTCGGGACAGGCTATGCAGATGCAGACGATTATGAGTTTTTTCAAGATGAGCCGAGCCGACAACTACGGGGCGGAAGGAATGGATGTAGCGGTTTCGTCCGCGCCAGTGGCGGCTTTGCCTCAGGCGACGACGAACACGACCGCTTCCGCGAGCACTGATACGTCCGCAGACGGCGAGGAGTTTGAACGATTCTAATGTGAATGCCGTTTGTGTCATGAATGAAAAAGAGGCCCTTGCGTGTGCAAGGGCCTCTTCTTTATGACGGAAGCAAGTCCGTCTTACATGTCGAGAATGCGTTTGGCGGTTTCGTCCATAACATCAGTGATGAACGGAATGCCGGTTTCCTTTTCGGTTTCCCGGTTACCGGAAGCAATATCCTGACGGGTGATGGCCTCGAGGTCGAATTTACGCGCACCAGCCATGATCTGTTGGAGTCCTGCGGAGAGTTTGTCCACGAGACACCAGATACCGACGGCACCGAGAGGGACGTTTTTCATCTCGTCCTTGCCGACTTTCTTTTCGACATCCTGATAACAGGCGAAGATCTTGTCGGCTGTTTCGCCGTACTTGGCCACGGCAGCGGGCAGTTTGTCCCAGTTGCCGCAGACTGCGTCTTTGCGCTCGGGGAAGAGCACGCCTTCGATGTTTGACCCGAGGAAACCGGGAATCATCATGGCGCGGCCCATGCAGATCATCTTGGTGAAGGGAGCACCCATGGCCAGGGCCTTGAAGATGCTGCTGCCCTTGGCAAATCCACCAGCAAAAGACATGTCCACGACATTTTTACCCTGTGCGGCCAGATGACCGGCGTATTCGTGGGCCTTGGCGTGCAGCAGGATGGAGGGAACACCCCAGCTTTCCATCATGTTCCACGGACTCATGCCGGTACCACCGCCGGAACCGTCCATGGTCAGCAGGTCCAGATTCGCTTCCGAAGCGAATTTGATGGCCATGGCCAGGGCTTCCATGCCGTAGGAACCGGTCTTGAGTGAAATGCGTTTGAAACCAAGTGTGCGCAGGTAGTTGACCGAGGTCATGAAGTCGTCATGGACCTGTTCATAGGAGCTGAGGTCGGTGTACCCCAAGCGGCTGTGGCGGGCGAAGTGGGTGATGGCACCGCGTTTGTATCCTTCCTGCACCTCTGGCTTGGCCGGGTCGGGATCGACCAGGTAGCCGCGATTTTTCAGGAACAGCGCATAGTCCAGGCTGGTGACTTCGATTTCACCACCGATATTCTTGGCACCCTGACCCCATTTCAATTCGATGATGACCTTGTCGCCGTACTTTTCGGCCACGTATTCAGCCACGCCGTTACGGGTGTCTTCCACGTTCATCTGGACGATGATCGCACCGTAGCCGTCATAATAGCGCATGTAGGTGTCAATGCGCCGTTCCAGTTCGGGTGCCTTGGTGATGCGGCCATCCTTGATTTCGGACTCGCGGTCCACGCCGACGACGTTTTCACCGACAACGATGGGCGCGCCAACCAAGGCGCAGCCAGCGGCAAAGGCATCCCAGTATTTGGCGGCGATGAAAGTGGACCCCAGTGCGCCTGTCATGAAGGGCACCTTACATTTGGTCTTTTCTTCGGCTCCGAAAGATGTTTCGAGATTGACATCCGTGAACAACAAGTCCTGATCGGTGGTGACAGCCCCGGTTGCTCCGTAATTCAATCCCTGAATGCGCAGCGAGTTGTAGGAAACGCCGACGTGTGTGGTGTTGCCGCTGCCGGCAGTGACCAGACCGAAATCCCGGGGGTACAGCATCTCGCGGCCTCGAAGTGATGAAAGCCATGTTTCACATTTGCCCTGACAGTCTGCCCTGCACAGTGTGCACAGTCCGGACTCGATGGCATTTCCACGATTCACACTTCCAAGTACATCATTACTTTTTGACCAATTTGTCATAATTGCTCCCATAGCGCGTAAAATTTGTTGAGGGATTTGCTTAATATCAACAGGATTGGCAAATGTCATTAGTTTTTACAGAAAAAAATGACAAACAGACGGCTTTTGGTGACAAAAATGTACTTTTTGACGGAATCCAGACCCGTTAAATGGGGAAATTCCGAACTTTTATCAAATTGCAGACTTTAAAGGTATGAAAGAGTAGACGAGAAAATAGGTGGGAAAAATCGTTTGCAATGGGGGCAAAAATGATGGAACGCAAAATTCTTTTGTGAATGAAAACGTTCCATTTCAAATGTTTACATAATTCAGATCGCCCATTTATCCAGACATGAATTATATTCCTGCCCCTTTGTTCGTCCTGGTGTCATGGCAAATGAGAGAATCGAGAATGTAAAATTGAGTGTGGTGAAATGGAATAGTTCAAAATTGTGATTTATGGTGTATGATTCTGTGTCAGTGAACGGACTGTCTCTGTGTCCTTCGAGTCGGGGGAGTGCTCTGGCGGAATAATGACCGCCTTTTGGGGAGAGTGGGTATCCCAGGGATCAGAACGCGTTGTTTTTTTGGTGTCGGCAACAAACGGGTGTTGCGCACGGACGCGCGGACCTGTATCTTCAGTTTTTCCCCAATCTTCCACATGGTCTTTAACCGGAATTGGCATATCGTATCATGCAGAATCTTCCTTTTGCTCTTGTCCTTTTATCATCTATTGCTCATGGCTATTGGAATTTTTTGTTGAAGCGGGCGCAAAACAAGGACGCCTTCCTCGGACTGAGCAAATTGGCGGAACCCGTCATATACGCGATTCCGTTCGGGTATGCCGTCAGCCTGTGGGGGCTGGACCCGCTTTCGCTCTGGTATGCTGGCGTGGGCACGCTGTTGTCCGTGGCGAATTATTATTGCCTTGCCAACAGCTATAAACGGCTTGATTTGTCCATTGCCTATCCTGTTTCCCGGTCAAGTACCCTGTTTTTGCCGTTTTTGGCGTTTATCTTTTTTCAGGAACAACTGGATGTCATTGGTTGGTGTTCCGTCATCCTTGTGACGTTGGGGGTGCTGGTCATTCAATTAAAGGGCCTTTCGTTGTCCGGAATATCCCTCGGAAGTCGGGACAGTCGGACAGGTATGGCCTTCGCGCTTTTGGCGGCCTTTCTGGTCGCGTTGTACACCCTGTGGGGCAAGCAGGCTGTGCAGCATATTCATCCCTTCATATATATGTATTGCTACACGTTTGCGTCTTGTGCGTATTTTTGGCCGTCTCTGCGGCGGCTCGATCGGCGAATTGTCAAACAGGAATGGCAACGCAATAAATGGAGTATCCTTTCGGTCTCTGTGCTGAATACCTTGTCGTTTGTGCTCATGTTGATGGCGTTGAATATGGGAAAAGTCACGTATGTCGGAGCATTGCGGCAACTCAGTCTGGTGGTGGGCGTTGGATTGGGGTGGGTGGTCCTGCGCGAATCATGTCCCATGCCCCGAGTCCTTGGCGTCTTGCTTATCATCGTTGGAGCCTGTTTGACCTATCTGGCGAAATAATGGATCGAGCCGTGCTCTCTTGATTCGGGAGTGCCGTTTGCGGAAGGTGTGGAGTGTGAATTCAAGGTGCAGAAAGATGAAGAGAGAGTTTTCCGGATTGTGGTACGTCTCGACGCTTGGCTTGACACGGGAAATTGCGTAACGTGCCAATCCTTATGCAACGCAAGAAAACACGCCCTTTGAGTCTTGGTTCGGTGGGCATTGGCGGAGACAATCCGGTCCGTGTCCAATCCATGTGCAATACCGATACCCGTGACGTCCTCGCCACAGTACGGCAGATCAGACAACTGGCTGAGGTCGGGTGCGAGATTGTGCGGCTCGCCGTGCCCGACGACAAGGCCGCAGCCGCGCTCGAAGCCATTCGAAAACAGTCGCCGGTGCCGCTGATCGCGGATATTCATTTCGACTACCGGCTGGCCCTGGCCGCAGTGGATGCGGGGTTCGAAGGATTGCGCATCAATCCCGGTAATATCGGCGATGAGCAAAAAGTGGATACCGTTGTTCGGGCCGCACAGGCGCACGGTATCCCCATCCGTATTGGCGTCAATGGCGGGTCGTTGGAAAAGGACCTGCTCCGAAAGTTCGGGGGGCCGACCCCGGAGGCCATGGTTGAATCCGGCCTGCGTCATGTGCGCCTGTTGGAGAAACGTGGGTTCCACGACATCAAGATTTCACTCAAGACATCCTCGGTGCTCAATACGGTGGCCGCGTACCGGCTCATGAGTGACAAGGTTGAGTATCCATTGCATATCGGCGTGACCGAGGCCGGGACATTGGTGCGTGGCGCGGTCAAATCCGCTGTTGGATTGGGCATTTTATTGGCCGAAGGCATTGGCGACACCCTGCGCGTATCGCTCACGCATGATCCGGTTGACGAGATCGGCGTGGCCTACGAAATCCTGCGAAGCCTGGGCTTGCGCGAACGCGGCCCGGAGATTATATCCTGTCCGACCTGTGGACGGACCGAGATTCCCTTGATCGATTTGGCTGAGAAAGTGGAAGCGGCCCTGCGCGACGTTGAAGAGGTCTTTACCGTGGCGGTCATGGGGTGCGTGGTCAATGGCCCGGGCGAAGCCCGGGAAGCGGACATCGGTCTGGCCGGTGGCCGTGATCTGGGTATCATTTTCCGTAAGGGAAAAGTGGTTCGCAAGGTCAAGGGCAATGAAAATCTGTTGCCCGAGTTCATGAAAGAAATAACGTTGTTCCTGGAAGAAAGGAGAAAATAGAAATATGCGTCTTTCCCGGTATTACATCCCGACTCTCAAGGAGGACCCGGCCGACGCCGAGGTTGTCTCCCACAAGCTTTTGATGCGCGCGGGCATGATCCGCAAGTTGACCAGCGGTATCTACAACTATCTCCCGCTCGGCCTGCGTTCCATCAACAAGGTTTCGAAAATCGTGCGCGAGGAAATGGACCGCGCCGGTGCCATGGAAGTGCTGCTGCCCATGGTGCAGCCCGCTGATTTGTGGGTCGAGACCGGACGTTGGGACTATTACGGCAAGGAGCTGCTGCGGTTGAACGATCGCAATGGCCGTGATTATTGTCTCGGACCCACGCACGAAGAAGTCATCACCGATCTGGTACGTGGTGAAATCAGTTCGTACAAGCAGTTGCCGGTCAATCTGTATCAGATCCAGACCAAATTTCGCGATGAAATCCGTCCCCGTTTCGGGCTGATGCGTGGCCGGGAATTCATCATGAAGGACGCTTATTCTTTTGATAAGGATGAGGAAGGCGCGGAAAAATCCTATTTCGAGATGTTCGAGGCCTACAAAAAGACCTTTTCCCGTCTCGGATTGCGTTTCAAACCCGTGCAGGCCGATTCCGGTCAGATCGGCGGCGATTTTTCCCATGAATTTATGGTGCTTGCCGAAACCGGCGAGGATACTATCGCTTCCTGTTTGTCCTGTGATTTCGGGGCAAACCTCGAAAAGGCCAAGGTCGCTGCACCAGCCGGTGAGGATATGACCAACGCCGAATGTCCGGCCATGGAAACCGTGGATACTCCCGGTCAGCACACGGTCGAAGAGGTCTGTGCCTTCCTTGGCGTGAAGCCGAGCGCATTGGTCAAGACCTTGCTGTTCGTGGTGGATGGCAATCCCGTGGCCGCTTTGGTCCGTGGAGATCGTGAAGTGAACGATATCAAGTTGCGGAATCTCGTCGGTGGCAACGACATTGAGCTGGCAGACGAAGCCTTGGTGACACAATTGACTGGTGCGCCGGTTGGTTTTGCCGGACCTGCCGGTCTGGACCCGGACGTGCCCATTTACGCGGATCACGAATTGTTGGTGACCACGGACTGGGTTGCTGGTGCCAACAAGGGGGACACCCATGTGAAACACCTGTCGCTTGGCAGAGATTGTTCCATCGTGAAATATACGGATCTGAGGGTGATCGAACCCACTGATCCATGCCCTGAATGCGGTGGAACCATCGAGTTCACCAAGGGCATCGAAGTGGGCCATGTCTTCAAACTCGGCGTGAAATATTCCGAAAAGATGGAAGCCACGTATCTGGATGAAAATGGCAAGTCCAAGCCGATGATCATGGGCTGTTATGGCATTGGCATTTCGCGGATCGTGGCCTCGGCTATCGAACAGAATAATGACGAGAACGGGTGTTGCTTCCCGCCGTCCATTGCTCCGTTCGAAGTGTGCCTGATCGCGCTTGGCGGTAAGGATCAGGCCGTGGCTGACAAGGCGGAAGAATTGTACGCCGAAGTCGTGCGACAGGGCGTTGACGCCGCATACGACGATCGTAAAGAACGTCCGGGCGTCAAGTTTGCCGAAGCCGATCTTATTGGCTATCCCATGCAGCTCGTGCTGGGTGGGAAAGGTCTGAAAAATGGAATTGTGGAAGCCAAGGACCGCAAGACCGGCGAGAAAATTGAACTCCCGCTTGAGGGATTTGGTGAAGCGTTTGCTGCATGGCGTCAGGACATCTGGAAAAAATGGAGCCTTGACGTCCAATAGACGATTTCTCTGAATATATCCGAAAGACCCGGCGCGCCAGCTCCGGGTCTTTTTTCATATTCTTGTCCCCCAGTCCCATGCCCCACACTTGGCCACCATCCCACCTCGAGCGAAACGAGCACCAAAAAGTTTCGAGAGTCCAGAGAACCTTTTCAAAGGTTCTCTGGTCGTCGAAGACGCCACCCCGGCGAGGGGCTGCCGGAGGCATACCCACCCCGGCGAGGGGCCGCCGGAGGCATACTCACCCCGGCGAGGGGCCGCCGGAGGCATACTCACCCCGGCGAGGGGCCGCCGGAGGCATAAGCCAACCCGAATCACCGACTCCTTTTTCCTTGGCTGTCTGGTTCATGGAATGATATGCACTGTATGGCCGGATATATGGAAATGGAGAAGACGGATGACGATTGAGAGCGGAATTGCATTGGCGTTTGCCACCTTCGTGTTTGCCTGTATTCCCGGACCGGGAGTGGCGGCACTTGTAGCCCAGTCTCTGTCGCGGGGATTTCGAGCCGGGATCGGATACGCTGCGGGCCTGGTGTGCGGTGATCTGGTCTATCTGCTGACGGCCCTTTGGGGGCTGGGGTGGATTTCGGCACAGGTCGGCCCATGGTTTGTCGTGCTCAAATGGGCCGGAGCGGCCTATCTGGTTTTCATGGGCATCCGGGCGTGGCGGGCCGTGCCACCAATCGGACGGTTTACCGACTCCGTGCCGCCGAGGAGTGGGCAACGAAGCTTTGCAGTGGGATTGTGCGTGTCCCTTGGCAATCCCAAGGTCATTGCTTTTTATTGTGGCTTTCTGCCGGGCTTCGTGGACCTGCCGACATTGACGGGCGCGGAAGTCCTTGTGGTGGTTTCGCTGATCATTCCCACTGTTTTTACGGTCCTTTCCCTTTATGCATGGCTGTCCAGCCAAGGGCGTACCGCCATCCGCTCGACGCGTGTCTGGAAAACCATGCATCGAATCGCCGGCAGTGTCATGATCGGTGCCGGTGTCGCGGTTGCGGCGGAGTAGTTTTTTTAATGGTCGCATTTCGTATTGGGTGTCATTTAACGCAAAGAGCGCAGACACCGTTCAGAAACGTCTCTGTTCAAAAGAGAGCGTTGGAGGCCTTTCGTGTCCAATATACTTTCAGTCAGTGAACTGACCAAATCCGTGAAGGCCCTGCTTGAGGCCGAATTTCCCTTTGTCTGGGTCCGAGGACAGGTGACCAATCTGTCGCGTCCGGCCAGTGGTCATGTGTATTTTACGCTGACTGATGGAGACGCGGCCGTGTCCGTAGTCTGGTTCAAGTCGTCGCAACGGTCCTCTGAACCGGTGAAACAGGGCGAGGAACGGGTGAATCCGTTGACCGGTGAGATTGAGGAATCAAGTGGTTCGACCGCATTGACCGGCAGCGGCTTGGAAGACGGCATGGATGTGTTGTGCGCTGGCCGACTCAATGTCTATGAACCGCGTGGTCAGTACCAGTTGGTAGCGGAGTTGGTGCAGGATCAGGGCGTGGGCGATCTGGCCGTGGCGTTCGAGGCGTTGAAACGAAAGCTGGCGGGCAAAGGATATTTTGACGAGGACCGCAAATTGTCCGTGCCGGACAACCCGACGCGGGTGGCGGTGGTGACGTCGCCGTCAGGCGCGGCTATTCGGGACTTCTTGCGCATTGCCGATACGCGTGGCACGGGCGCTGAAATACGAATTTACCCGTCGCTTGTGCAGGGCGATCAGGCTCCGGAACAGCTCGCGGCGGCAGTGGATGCGGTCGACGCGGACGGCTGGGCCGAGGTGGTGGTGTTGATCCGTGGCGGTGGGTCGCTGGAAGATCTGTGGGCGTTCAATACCGAGCCGGTGGCTGATGCCATTTATCGGGCCAGAGTGCCGGTGGTGTCCGGAGTCGGGCATGAACCGGATGTGTCCATCGCGGATTTCGTGGCGGATAAACGGGTTGCCACTCCGAGCCATGCGGCCCAGGAATTGTGGACGCACAGAGAGACATTGGTGCAAAAACTGGATGTGCTTGATCTGGGACTGGGGCGTGCGTATAGCTCGTTTTTGCACGGCAAGATCACGGATTTCGATCATTTGCGCAAGGCGTTGGTCTGGCTGTCGCCACAGCGACGGCTGGAGCGGATGGAAGATCGGTTTACGGCTTTGTCTGCCCGACTTCAAGGGGCGGGATTGGAGCATCTTTATGAGAATGTGGAGACCGTGAAACGGACTGCTGATCGATTGGATCGAGCCTTTGGCCCGACGCGGGTGATCGATGCGACCGAGACCGTGAGCGGATTGGCGCATCGTCTGCATCAGGGCGCACAGGTGTTTTGTGAAAACAAAGTGCAGGCGTATGATCTGTTGCGGACGGCGTTGCATGGCCTTGACCCGGAAGGCCCGCTTGAGCGGGGGTATGCGCTGGTTCGCGTGCATCGAACCGGGACGTTTTTGCGTGACCCGAAAGGGGTGACGAAGGGCGACGGGCTTGATATCAGGGTGAAGGGCGGCTCTGTTGCCGCTGTGGTGACTGACGAAATTTCTTTTGATAAATAGGATTGATATTGATGAAAAATACCGTGTTTCTTGGGGCACTGTTCCTGTGTGTGAGTCTGGTGTGTGCCCCTGTGGGCGTGTTCGCCCAAAATGCAGCGAGTCCTGCGGACATGCCGTCTGCCGCGGCAACGTCTTCTTCTGTGGTCGTCATCCCCATTGTGGATGCGTCGCCCGCTGTGAAAGAGGCTTCTGCTGCTCCTGCCGTTGCGGATGAATCGCCAGTTGTGAAAGAGTCTCCCGCTGTGGACCCTTCTCCTGCTGTGAACGAAACTCCCGTTGTACCAGTTGCGAAGACGTCTTCTGTTGTAGTTGTTCCTGCTCCAGAGGTTTCCCTTGCTGAGGAAGTGCCCTCTGGTACGGACGAGTCGTCTGCTGTTGAAGCGGTGCCTGCCGCGACGACTTCAACCCCGACAACGCCCCCGGCTTCAGTAGCAAAAGTGTCGAAGACTGCTGAAACAGCACCTGTCGTTCCAGTGGAAAACGCCTTGGTTTTGGCTGTGCCGTCCCGTGTGGACGTGGGACAGCCGTTTCTGGTGCGATTGACCTCGGATCAGCCGCTGGATTCCGTATCCATCCATTGGATGGGCAAAGATGTGCAGCCGTCCATTTCGGTCTGGAACAATCGGCATGTAGCCTTGGCCATGCTGGGGTCTGACGTGTTGGACACCACGGCCGGGAAAAGGGACGTTTCGGTGATCGCTTCCGTGGCCGGGACCGAAAAGACCCTCCGCCGAACCGTGACCGTGGCAGGCAGGGAGTATCCCAAACAGGAATTGACCTTGCCGCCATCCATGGTGACCCCGCCCAAGACTGTGTATGACCGCATCGCCAGGGAACGTGAACAGACAACGGCGGCCAAGAATACGGTGACACCGCGTCGTTTGTGGACTTTGCCTCTGCTACGACCCGTGGATGGCGACGTGTCCAGTACCTATGGGCTGCGTCGGATTTTGAATGGGACTCCCAAGAACCCGCATCGGGGCGTGGATTTGCGGTCCCCCATGGGGAATCCCGTGAAATCCGTGGCCAATGGCGAGGTCATTCTCGTGGGCGATCATTATTACGCGGGGAAATCCGTGTATATCGATCACGGAAATGGGGTGGTCAGTCTGTATTTTCACCTGTCAAAACCGCTGGTCAAAAAAGGGGATACCGTCAAACGGGGACAGCCTATCGGACTGTCCGGCAAGTCCGGACGGGCCACTGGTCCGCATTTGCATTTTTCCCTGTCCGTGCTTGGCGAATTGGTTGATCCTCAACCGCTGTTCGTGAAAAAAGTCGATATGTTGCTGAAATAGGTCCGTATACATGAGCATTTCATTGTGTGTCCGCAGGGCATTTCTGCTGTTGATTCTGTGTGTGTCGTTGTCGTCTGTCGCCAATGCCGCCGGTATGGTCGTGATCGACTCGCCGGAGACCATCGGGGTGGGCAAACCGCTTCTGGTCAATGTGACGTCGTGGTATCCCATGGATGATGTCCGCGTGACGTGGGCTGGTCGGGAGGTGGCTCCCTCGATCTATGAGAGCGAGGGAAAACACCATGCCGTGGTGTTTCTGGGCATTGGCCTGCGTGGCGAACTCGGGGTGTACCCGGTGGATGTGACGGTTTCCATCTGGGGAAAAAACTATCATTTTTCCAAATCCGTTTCCGTGGTGGAATCCACATGGGGGCATGAAACCTTGACCGTGCCGCCCAAGATGGTCAAACCACCCAAGAAGGCCTTGGAACGGATCGCTCGGGAACGGGAACGCATCATGGCCGCTCTCAATACGGTGTCGCCGGAACGCTATTGGACACTGCCTTTTTCCCGACCAACCAAGGGCAAGATGCTCAGTCGATTCGGGCTGCATCGGATTTTCAATGGAGACACGGCCAGCCGACATACCGGACTGGATTTCCGGGCCTGGGAAGGGACACCCCTCTACGCCATGGCTGCGGGAAAGGTCATTTTGAAAGGGCATTTCTACTACGCTGGCAACTGCATTTATGTGGATCATGGGAATGGCTTCATTTCCATGTACGCCCATATGTCCAAGGTGCTGGTCAATGAAGGGGACATGCTGACGGCAGGACAGAAAATCGGACTGTCCGGTGCGACCGGCAGGGTGAACGGCGCGCATCTGCATCTGGGGACGTTCATGCAGGGACAGGTCGTTGACCCGGAGCCATTGTTCGCGATGGAAGCCGATGCTCTGCCGTACGAAGAAACCTCGTTTCATGGAGCTGAAAATGGCAAAAGAGACATTTGAAAAGAAGTTGGAACGGCTCAAAACCGTGGTCGAGACATTGGAGCGCGGTGACCTGCCCTTGGAAGAGGGCGTGGCCCTGTATAAGGAAGGGTTGGTTCTGGTCAAGGGCTGTGGCTCCCAGTTGGACCATGCCCGGAATGACGTTCGGATTGTGTCCGAAGGGTTGGTGAAGGAATTTGACGCGCTGAATGCACTTGGCGACGAAACGGAGGACGGGCTGTGAGTTTCAAGGAACAATTGGCACACCGTGCCTCGTTGGTAGAGCATTTCCTTTCGAATTGTCTGCATGACCGAGCCATTCCTCCGCGATTGCTCGAATCCATGGAATATTCTCTGTTGGCGGGTGGCAAGCGGCTTCGGCCCGTGCTCATGACGTCGTGGGCAACCATGGTAAACCCGGAAGCTTCGGGGCTGCACGATCAGGTGATGCCCTTTGCGGCCTCACTCGAATGTATCCATACCTATTCCCTGATTCATGACGATCTGCCCGCCATGGATGATGATGACCTGCGGCGGGGCAAGCCGTCCAATCACGCGCAATTTGATGAAGCCACGGCCATTTTGGCCGGAGACGGTCTGCTCACCGAGGCCTTTTGGCTGATGACCACGGCATCGTTGTCCAAAGGATTGCCTGCCGATCGCGTCTTGCGCGCCATTTCCGTCTTGGCGACCGCAGCAGGAGCGGGGGGCATGGTTGGCGGTCAGGTGGTCGATGTGGAGTTCACTGGCCGAAATGATGTGCCGCTTGACGAGTTGCGCGCAATGCACGCCATGAAGACCGGCGCGTTGTTGACAGCGGCCTGCGAGTGTGGCGCGATTTTGTCCGGTGCGAATGAAGCCGTGATTGATGCTGCCCGTTCGTTTGGCCAATCCGTTGGCGTGGCGTTTCAGATCGTGGATGATGTGCTTGATGTGGTCAGTGATACGGAGACCCTGGGCAAACCGGTCGGGAGCGATGAAGAAATGGGCAAGACGACCTATCCTTCGCTCATTGGTCTTGAAAAAAGTAAACATTTGGCATCGCAATATATTGAAACCGCAACACAGCATCTGTCCTCGTTTGCCGGGCCGGAAAAGAGTTTTCTGGAAGCCCTCGCGCGATACATAGTGGACAGGGTGTACTGATTGGAATAAACTTCTACTCTTATGATTAAAGACCCCATGAAGACAGCCATTCTGTCTCAAATACACAAGCCCCACGATGTCCAACGGCTGGAAGGCGACGAGCTGACCGTTCTGGCCCGTGAATTGCGTGATGTCATTATCAGTCAGGTCTCTGCCCATGGTGGCCACCTTGCGCCGTGTCTCGGTGTTGTCGAGCTGACGTTGGCGTTGTTCAAGTCCTATAATCTCGACTCGGACAAACTGGTGTGGGATGTCGGGCATCAGGCCTATGCACACAAGCTGCTTACCGGGCGGCTCGATCGATTTTCGACATTGCGGCAGAAGGACGGCCTCAGCGGGTTTCCCCGTATGGCGGAATCTCCGTATGATCATTTTGGTGTGGGGCACTCGTCCACGTCGATTTCGGCTGCGCTTGGCATGGCCTTGGCGCGGGATCTCAAAGGGGACGACAACGAAGTCATTGCCGTCATCGGCGATGGGTCCATGACGGCTGGTCTGGCTTTTGAGGGCCTGAATCAGGCGGGCGATCTCGGTCGGAAGATGGTGGTTGTCCTCAACGACAACGAAATGTCCATTTCAAAGAACGTCGGGGCGTTGTCCCAGTTCCTGAGTCGCAAGATGACCACGCCGTTTTTACAGCGGCTCAAGAGCGATGTGGAAGGACTGCTCGGGACCATTCCGAAGATCGGTGACGATCTGGCTGGCTATGCCAAGCGGTATGGCGATTCCGTGAAGTCGTTCTTTACGCCGGGTATTTTGTTCGAGGCCTTTCATTTTACCTATGTCGGGCCGATTGATGGCCATGATATCGGCAAGATGGTCAAGGTGTTCGAGGAAATCAAGAAGCTCGACAAGCCCGTGCTCGTGCACGTCATGACCAAAAAAGGCAAAGGCTATCAGCCTGCGGAATCCGATCCCTCGCACTATCACGGTGTGGGTGAATTCATCCCGGAAACCGGCCTGGCCCGGAAATTCTCCGGTTCGGGACTGCCGTCCTATACCTCCATTTTCGGGTCCACCCTGTGTGATCTGGCTGAAAAGGATGAATCCATCATGGCTATCACTGCGGCCATGCCCGAAGGCACCGGGACTGAGTGTTTTCACCAGCGGTTCCCGGAGCGATTTGTGGATGTGGGTATCTGTGAGCAGCACGCCGTCACGTTTGCCGCAGGGTTGGCCACGCAGGGATTCAAGCCCGCAGTGGCTATTTATTCCACCTTTTTGCAGCGCGCCTATGACCAGATCATCCACGACGTGTGTCTGCAAAATCTGAATGTGAATTTCTTTCTTGATCGGGGTGGCCTTGTCGGTGAAGACGGTGCGACCCATCACGGCGCGTTTGACATGAGCTTTCTGCGCCACATTCCCAATCTGGTGTTCATGGCACCCAAGGATGAAGCCGAATTGGCCCAGATGATGGCCACGGCTTTTGCCTATGACGGTCCGTGTGCCATGCGCTATCCCCGTGGGACCGGGGTGGGTGCCAAGGTTCCCAAGTATCCGACGCCATTGCCCATTGGCGAGGGAGAACTCGTTCATGACGGCAAGGATGTGGCGATCATCACCATTGGTTCCAGGGTGTATCCTGCCGTGGAAGCGGCCATGGAATTACAAAAGGACGGTCTGGATGTGGCCGTCTTCAATACTCGGTTTGTCAAGCCGTTGCCCGAAAAACAGCTGTTGGGGCTGGCCGGTCGCTTCAAGCGGATTCTGTTGGTTGAAGAAAATGCCGAAGCCGGTGGTTTCGGGTCTGCGGTTCTTGAATTGTATGCCGGGCATGATGTTTTGCGTGATACAGTGATCCGCCAACTTGGTCTTCCTGATGAATTTGTTGAGCACGGAACGCAGAAGCAACTTCGGGCCTTGGTAGGTATCGATAAAAATGGTATAAAGCGCGCGGTGGAGGATTTGTGTAACTCGTAAGATGCAGGAGAGATCATGGATGAACCGTCTGTTTCTTCTTTTTCACCGGAACGAAGGAAAGGATATTTCAGAAAGTCTCGCCGATTTGCTCGGGCGGTGTCCACGGTATCCCATTGGATGGGATGGGGAGGACGCCAACTGGGGTTTTACATTCCATACCGTTGGGCTGGGGCAGTGCCGACTGTCACGGAAGATGACACATATCATTGGTTGAAGCGTTCATGGGACGACGATCAGTCCTCATTCAGTGAGTCCTTGGAACGACTTGCGCCATATCGTGATCGGTTTCGTGATTTTTCGAAAAAAAATACCGAAGATCGGGATTGTCCCCGTTTTGACCAGAGTTGGTGTCCGGGGTTGGACGGGGCTGCCGCCTATGCGTTTGTCCGGGAAAACCGGCCTGCCACCATCATTGAAATCGGGTCAGGGCATTCCACCAGATTCATGGCCAGAGCCATAGCGGATGGTCTTCTTTCCACTCGATTCATTTCCATCGATCCTCAACCCCGTCGGGGTATCGATCATTTGTGTACCCATATCATACGACAGACTTTGGACACGGTTGATACGGCTCTTTTCAGCAACCTGAAGGCCGGGGATATACTGTATTTTGACGGAAGTCATATCGCCATGCCGGGAACCGATGTGGACACGTTGGTGAATCAGATTTTACCGCTGGTCGCGTCTGGAGTCTGGGTCCATTTCCACGATATCTTTCTTCCATACGGCTATCCGAATATCTGGCGATGGCGCGGGTATAATGAGCAGTCCATGGTCAACGCGTTGCTGGCTGGTGGAGAGCGTTTTCACGTCCGTTTCGCCAGTGCGTATATACGCCGTTCCATGGCGGACAGAATAGCTGGTTGGCCCATTCCGGTGTCGGAAAGGGCCTTTGAATCCAGCTTATGGCTTTCGGTCGCGTGATTTATCGGCCGCAGCACTTTTTGTATTTTTTGCCAGAACCACATGGGCACGGCTCATTGCGGCCGATTTTCGGTTCTTTGCGAATCGGCGGACCGGAGACCATGTCGCCATCCACATAATACCAGACACCATCTTCCTGACGAAAATGACTGCGTTCACGATGGGAGAGTGTTTCGCCATCAATGGCGTAGTTGGCGGAAAATTCCACGATACCGTCCGTATCGTTTTCCAGACCGGCCCACGTCTCGTGAACCGTCAATCCCAGCCATTCGGCTCTTTCTGACCATTCCCGGACAGAAGCGTCGTCGTGGCCTTCGAGTGTTTCAGGAGCCAGGCTGGTTTTGAGATAGTCGAGTTCGTGCAGAACGTATGCTGAGTAGCGAGCGCGCATGACTGCTTCGGCAGTCGGTGCGGTGGCTTCGCCGGAAATATAGGGACCGCAACATTCGGCTGTTGCTTTGCCAGAGCCGCATGGGCATGTTTGAGACATAGTTTTTCCCTCGGTTAGAGTTTGGTTCGCGGATTGTAGAGATTTGTTGGTTGGTGTCAATGAGTAATGGGTGGGGGGCTTCGAGCAGCCGGCCTTTGAAGAGAGGGGATGCCGCTTGCAGCAGCGATGCTTTTTGGAGTGAAGAGAAGAAAAAGATGCGCCTTTGGCGCGGAGCCAGGGTGGGTGCTGCGCACCCGAACCACTTCCATGCCCTCCCGGCGGGGGCCGTTTTTTTGTTGGGGCAAATTGTCAAACC
>NZ_WUEH01000031.1 GCF_010468615.1 Pseudodesulfovibrio sp. JC047
GACGTGACCCCTTTGTTTTTGAAACACTCTTTCAAAATATGAAACAGGAAAGGCGAGGGAATTATCTCACAGATCGCCGCGAATTTTCGCGCGCGGCTTTACTTTCCCCCAGCCGCCGGAGGCATTCCCTCCCCCCCTCACACTCACACACATATCAAAAAAAGACGGCCTGAGGGAACAGGCCGTCTTGGTGGTATAGAGAGAGTGTGGAACTTATTTGAAAGAACGGGCGAACAATTCTTCGAGGGCTTTCTTGCCGTTGGGTTCAAGAAAACGGGTACCGGTGCCGGTGAAATGATTGTCGGTGATGACAGGAGCTTTCACTTCAATCCATTCACCCTTTTCCCATTTGAACCAGGCGTTCTTGATCTGACCGAACACGAATAATTCCTTGTTGCAGATCTTGGCGAATTCAGCACCCCAACCAGTACCGCCCTTGACGGTGCCGTCATCCTGAATAGTACCGACAACAAAAATCTGATGACTGGACTCGACTTGATGCATGATGGTTTGCAAAACCTTGCGCATCTTCTCGGCATTGGTGAACTTGCGATTGAGCAACTTGGCAACGTAGGTCAGACTGACATCTTTTTGCGTCAATTCTTCGTCCGTCAAAACACGCACACCACGAGTCCGTTCGATCTTGTGGCCTTCGAACGTATAGTTGACCTCCGCCAAACCATAATACTCGGCCAATTTGCCGAATTGATTCTCTGCGCCCTGTGCGCCGCCGCTAAAAAGCGTGAAATTCTGATTGGGCATGATATCTCCTTAAAGTATTAGATACGAAATTGAGGTCCCCACAGAGGGCCGATTCAGCCGTAGTATGCACGGGCCAGCCGTGTGAAGCAATGGCATGTGCACCAATTCCCCATGAAAATCCACCAAATTTCATAAAATTTCAACCCTCCATATCCTCTTTTCCCCAAAACTCCGAAACTTTCACCCCGCCCACTCATTGACAGACACAATTTTCACCCCTATTTTATAGACTAAAGCAAAAAATTACTATTATCAAAAACGGAGATACATCAGATGACCATACATAAAGCCACAGTGCTCGGATTGGGAGCAATGCTTCTTGTGGCCGGGCTTGCGTCTATCGTGTTCACTGCTCCGGGAGAAAAAACCATGACCGACATACACAACGCTGAGAAAGCCACCTTTGCCAGTGGATGCTTCTGGTGTACCGAATCCGATCTCGAAAAGATTCCCGGCGTGCTCAAAGTGGTCTCCGGCTATGCTGGGGGCACGGAAGAAAACCCCACCTATGAACAGGTTTCAAGCGGTCAAACCGGCCATCGAGAGGCGGTTCAGGTCTTTTTTGATCCCCAGAAAATAACCTATCGAACACTCGTCGATCACTATTGGAAATACTTTGACCCCACAGATGACGGCGGATCGTTTGGTGATCGAGGATTCCATTACACGTCAGCCATTTTCACCCATTCCGAAGCGCAACGAGAAGTGGCCGAAGCCTCGAAAACGGCCCTCGACGTATCAGGACGCCTTGACGGGCCGATCGTCACCCCGATTCTGCCCTTCACGACCTTCTATACTGCCGAGGAATATCACCAGAACTACGCCCGGACCTGTCCGTTAAAATACAAGACCTACCGAAAATTCTCTGGCCGGGACAAATATGTCGAAAAGACCTGGGGCGATGAGGCCACAGTCTCGACCACAGGAGCAACACCACAGCCGTGCCCTCTGCCCGGTTCATTCACGGCACCAACAGACGGCGCACTCAAGGACACATTGACGCCGCTCCAGTACAACGTCACGCAAAAAAACGGCACGGAACGGCCATTTGACAATGAATTCTGGGATAACAAACGGGACGGAATTTACGTGGATGTGGTGTCTGGCGAGCCATTGTTCTCATCCAGGGACAAATTCGATTCCGGCACTGGCTGGCCAAGCTTTACACGCCCCATCAAAAAGGAACGGGTTGTCGAAAAACAGGATTCCACGCTGGGCATGGTACGGACAGAAGTTCGGAGTGCCACCGGTGATTCACACCTCGGCCATCTTTTCGAAGACGGTCCTCTGCCCACCGGACAGCGATATTGCATCAATTCGGCATCACTCCGATTCATTGCCAAAGAAGATCTTGCGGATGAAGGCTATGAGGAATTCATGCACTTATTTGATGAGAGTTAAGGGATAGGGCGGCGATTCTGTCCGCCACAGGGGAGCTTTCGTTGAGGGGAAGCTCCCCTTTTTTTTGGACGAAAGAGGGTCGAGAAAATACGAATGCAACCAAACACGGCATCATCTCAAACAAAAGTCCCGTCACTCCTCAGTGACGGAACTTTTCATTTCCAATCGAAATTTTCTGCTGCGTTATACCTTGAAAACTCTAGGGACTCCGGCAGTGTCTTCGACCCTGAAGCCAGCCTGTTCAATGGCGTCCCGCAGGGCATCAGATTGCACGAAATCCTTGGCCTCCCGAGCCTTTTGACGATCCGCAACCATGCCTTGAACCTCGTTGGGGAGGTCACTCAGGGGAACCGGCATTTGAGCCGGATCAAGGATACCGAGAATACCATCAATATTCAAAAGTTCATCGAGGCAGGCCGAGGCTGCGGCTCCCGTCAATGCGTTGTCGGAAGTCCAGCCGTTGATTTTCTTGATGAACTTGAACAATGCGGGCCAAAAATGATGCAATTTGAGGCCATCATCCATGGCGGTTTTGAAACCAGCCTTTAGATCAAAAACAGCCTGTTCCACATCACGAGAAATCGAATCGCCTCCACCGTCACGAGCAAGAGTCAGAACAGCCGCGCCCTCCTGGACCTTGCGCCAATTACGCGCCCACATGGACAAGTTTTCATCCGAGGCACACAGGGTTTTGCGATTCGCCACAGACAGTAGCCAGCATCGGGCAGCACGATAACCACCGACTTTTTCCGCCACGGTCTCAAGAGTCACCCCATCGCTGTCCGACGACTGTTGACAGACCATCCACGCTTGCAATTCCCGACCAGCCGTGGACCAAATGGCACGCAGATTTTCCAGATGCGGGAAACGGTGTTTTTCCGACCCGATCATGACATCAATGCGAGGCAGCACGTCAATGGCCGTGGCCGCGTGTTGCAAGAACCAACTCGGGCGGACGTTGCCCCACTGGGTTTCCACCACTTCACCCCGTTTCAGATCGAGCAACGTGGCCCGTTTCAACAAGGTAAAATCAAGTGGATTGTCCTTGACGTAGGAATTCAGATCAACCGTATGCCCACCGGACACCTTGTTCATGTCCACATCCGCTATTTCGCCATATCGCTTGTCACGAAACACGTCGAAATACACACTTCTGAGCTTCTCATAGGCCAATCCCTTGCCGAGCAATTTACGGCACAAGGACAGGGAAGTGTCATTACTCCCGGACGACAAGGGGAAACTGATGGATTCGCTCAAGCCCATGTCACGGGCACGATCAAGCACCGTGACCAATCGATCAGCGGCCAGAACCTCACGACTTTTTTTCGTCTCACGGGCAGCGGCCAACGTTCGATCATCCATGTCCGTGACACCAGCAGCGGCATTCACGGACACGCCGGATCGCGACATGTGTCGAATGAGCACATCAAGCAGTGAGAGTCTACGCCACGAATCAATGGAATCCGGGTCATCAAGGCTCGGTCCCATGGTATACATGCCAAGACCATTCGACCCGTTGAGCATTTTATCCGAGCCGGACGCCATGTCATACACGGTCACCCCGCTCCCGGACTGTTGTCGGTACAGCGGTGTTGAAAGATATCGTTCGCCGGAATCCGGAAAAATCGCAACAACAGTACCTGACTCGATCCGCTCAGCCAATTGCACGGCCCCAGCCAATGCCGCACCGGAACTCATTCCCGCAAAGATTCCCTCTTCCCGGGCCAGCTTGCGGCAATAGTCGAATGCCACGTCGTCTTCCACATGCAGAATTTCATCCAGGCTCTTCTTGTTGTACAAACCGGGAGGATAGGACTCCAGCATATTCTTGAGACCCTGAATCTTGTGACCGGCATACGGTTCCACGGCAGCCACGTGCACATCCCCCATCTCATGCAACCGTTTGGCAATGCCCATGGCGGTGCCGGAGGTCCCAAGACAGATCACGCAATGGGTAACCGCGCCGTCGGTCTGCTCCCAAATTTCCTTGCCGGTCCCGTTATAATGCGCGGCGATACACGCCGGATTGTTGTACTGGTCCATCAGGACATACTTGTCCGACTCTTCCCGCGCATACCGATACGCCTGTTCAATGGCACCATCCGTGGCCAGATGGCCCGGCGTCAATTCAAGCTCGGCACCATACGCGGCCATGATCATCTTGCGCTCTTCGGAAGCGGTTTCCGGCATGAGCAACTTGATACGATACCCCTTGAGCGCAGCGACCATGGCAAGGCCCACGCCGGTATTGCCGGACGTGGCTTCGATAATGGTCTTGTCATGCGTCAATTCGCCGGAATCCTCGGCAGCCTGAATCATGGCTGCGGCCACCCGGTCCTTGACCGAGCCTCCGGGATTCTGACACTCCAATTTCGCCAAAATCCTGACGTTCGGATTAGGATTCAAATGGCGTATCTCAACTAGCGGTGTATTTCCGATCAATGCGAGTAAATGAGTATTCATGGAAGCCCCCTCGTAATTCCTTGGGCTGATTTGGCAATGTTTGTCCGCACGGTAGGGGAAATTCATGTCCAACGCAACTGGCATACAACATGCATTTCACCTTCGGTACCGTCCATTTTTTGAGCATAACGAGGAAAGCATGAGCGCATATCCCTTTTTGAAGGACAACATCGAGTATCTGCAACGCACCGGCAACCCGATTTTTCAATGGCTATCTACCTGCGATTTCCACGAGGAAAAGCTGAAAAACAACCTGTTCATCAATCAACTCGGCCTTCATGACTGGCGCATGGATACCGGCACGGGGCTGTTCGAGTCCCTGCCCCCGGACGGATTGTACGCCAACTGGCTGCACCCGGAAAAAGCGCGGACATCGGCCACATTCGTGGTCGGCTGCAACCTCGGGTATGGCATCAATCATCTGCTCAAGAACACCCCGGATTCTCACAAGATCATGGTGCTCGAACCGCGTGCCGAAATGCTGCTAGCCTGTCTGGGCCAGACGGATTATCGTCCGTTCTTCGAAAACAAGAAACTGCATCTCATGGTCCCGGATGAACGTTTTGTGGCTCAGGTCATCCGCAATCTTGATCTCCAATTCATTTACGGACAGATCCATCTCAAAAGCGATATCCCCAGCCGTCAGCTCGGCCCTGAATACGCCAAATGGTCACGTATCATCAAGAACAGACTGGAAAATTTCTCACTGGAACTCTCCACACTCCGTTTCCGGCAGGATGTCATGGTCGGCAACGAGATCAACAATTTCCAACGCGCCATGCGTGATGGCACACTCAAGTCCATCGAAGGCAAAGGAGCCGGCGTCGGCGCGGTCATCCTCGGAGCCGGGCCAAGTCTTGAAACCATGGCCCCTCGGCTCAAGGAAATGAACAGCCATGTTCTCTACACCTGCGCACTGCAAACCGTCCCGACCCTGCAACGACTCGGTATCAAGCCGCATTTGTGTGCCGCCATTGACTACGACGCCTCCATGCTCAAGATTTTTGAACGGCTGGACCCGGATTTCGTTCAGGACGTGCCACTCATTTATTCCACCAAAATCGACCCCATGGTCCTGAAACGGTATCCCGGACCGACCCTGCCCCTGTGGACTGTCGGAGGGCTGGGAACGTATGTCCTCAAAGACCGCGACATGGTCATGGATGCCGGAGGCAATGTCTCTGTCACCCTGTCCCGATTCCTGCGAATCTGCGGCGTCAATCATCTTTTACTGGCCGGTCAAGATTATGCGTGGCTCAATGGCAAATCCCATTCTGCCGGGCATCACAACGAAACAACGAACATGGCCAAACGGTCGTATCATCAGACGACGCACAACATGGACGGCGACGACATTCTGACCACGGTCCAATACATGACCGCCAAACGGGAATTGGAAGACGACCTGAAGCAGGCGCAATTCCCCATCTACAACCTGTACGGGGGCGGTGTGCCTATCGAAGGGACACAGGTCGTGGATATCGACACCGTCTATTCACGAGGTATTCTGGCCTCTGCGCCGGGCAGTGTCGAAGCCTTCAGGACCGCACTTGAACAATGCAGAAAGGCCGTCCCTCCACTCCGGTTTGAACCTCGCTCTCCCATGTGGACCACGTCGTTACGCAATGCCGAAAAGCATCTGACCAAACTGTTCCGGCACCGTGCCGCCCATCAAGCGGACATCCACGAAGCCCTGACGCGCATCGAACTCTTCATCAAACAGGACCCGCTCTACACCCCGTATCTCTTCAATGAGACATTGGACCTTGCCGGGTTGACCAGAGCCAAAGCAGAACATGGACAAAAGGATCTGCCTGAATTCAAACGGATTGCCAAAAGCATCCTGAAAAAGGTCCGTGAAATGGACCGAAAGGTCTGCGGAGCCGGTGACACGGCCAACCAGTCCGCCGCATAAGCGGTCCTCACTTGATCATAAAATCCCCTGCCACTCAGGGGATTTTTCACATCCGGGACACGGCTTGCGGTTCATGACAAAAAGTGAAATAGTCCCCGCCCATGGACGATAAGAAACCCTACTTCACCGATGACGGGACACTGGTCATTCCTTTTGAGTGTACAGACCATGCCTACAAATACTGGAAACAGGAAGGCAAGGCCATGAAGGACATCCTTACGGAATTGCACGCCAGCCCCGAGGTTTGGGCCAACTACACCCACGAAAAATACCCGGAACCGGACGAATCATAAAGCCGCACTTTTTTGCGCAGCTTGCCCCATTATCCCGGATAGAATAGACTCCCCTATGCGCAACCATTCCCTGACACAGTGGGCGATCTTTTCCGCGCCCCTCCTGATACTCCTCGCCATCGTCTGGTTCGGTTTTCAAACTGAAACCGACGTTGCCGTCTTTTTCGAAGCCCATCGGGCGGCCCACCCCCTGCTGAAGACGATCATGAAGGCCATCACGGACTGGAGCAATCCGGTTTTTTACGGCATCTATGCCATCATGCTCATAACGGCACTCAAGACGCGCAATCGGGAACGACTGCGTTTCATTCTTGTCCTGCTCGTTGTGCAGGGCATTGTAGCGGGACTGTGCGTCCATTTCCTCAAAATGACCATTGGCCGCCCAAGACCGGGGCAAGGGACATGGTTTGAACCGCTGACCACGCACGGCAGTCATCATTCGCTCCCGTCAGGACACACCACGGAAATCACCGGCTGGACACTGCCGCTGGTTCAACGACTCAATCAAAAATGGGTCACGCTCGGGCTCGGCCTGTATCTCGGCATCGTGGGATTCTCCAGAATCTATCTGGGATGGCACCATCCATCCGACGTTTTTTTTGCCTGGCTACTCGGGAGTCTGGGCGGCTTCGCAACCTCTATCATCACCAGTTCAACACTTTTCAGAAAAAAGGCCAGATAAATGAAAGCCACCATCGAGTCCCTTTGGGACAGACTCGCCAAACACCCCTGGTTGACCATGACTGTCGCGGTCTTCGCCCAGACATGGTTCTGCCTCAACAACCGTGCCCTCTGGTTCTCTGACGAGGTTCGATACGCCAACGCCTATCAGAATCTCGTTCAAGGTGGGAAATGGATGGTCCTCTCACTGAACGGTCAACCCTATCCGGACAAACCTCCCATTTATTTCTGGTTTCTCTGGTTGCTGGATACCGTGACCCCCATGGACATGCCCGGCGTCTTTTTCCTCGGCGCGGCCCTGTCCGGCCTTTTTTTTCTGTATGGAGCCTACTTTCTGGCCCGGTCACTCCGCTTTGACCGGTCCATCAGCCTGGCCGCCACCCTGATTCTCCTGACCACGTTCTTTCTGGTGGCCCTGTTCCATTACTCCCGCATGGACCTCATGTTCGCCGCGCTTATCATTGTCAGCCATGCCTGTCTGTTCCGCGCATTCACTGAAAAGTCCCAAGGGAAATGGCCACTCATCGCTTTTGTCGTGGCCGGCATAGCCACCCTCATCAAGGGCCCGCTCGCATTCATCTTCCCGCTGCTGACCGCCGCGCTCTATCTGGCATGGCGGGGCGACATCAAAAAGCTGTTCACCCGCCAAATGGCTCTTGGATTGCTCTCCATGGTCGCCATTCTGCTCGCCTGGGTCGCGGGTGTGATGATCGTCGAAGGCCCGGATTTCCTCATAAACACCGTCTTGGGTAAACACGTCATCCAACGCGCTACGCAGACATTCCACCACCGGGAATCATTCTATTACTACCTGATAGCCTTCCCATTGGCCTGGCTGCCGTGGACACTTTTCCTCCTCGTCGCTCCCTGGAAAAAGGTATTGTCCTTTGCGACATGGAAAAGTGTCTGGATCACACGAAAACACGCCGAACCACAGGCATTTCTCTGGATCATGTTTCTGGCTACGTTCATCTTTCTTTCAAGCCTCAGCGGCAAAGTCCTGATCTACATTCTGCCCATGTTCGCCCCGCTCGCCATCCTCACGGCAAAAGCCATGCTGACGCTGGACGCGGCACGAACCCGGCGGCTCTGGACATGCATCGGTGGACTCTGGCTCGTCTTTGGTGCGGGACTGCTCATTGGTGGCGATCTGCTGCCCTTCCCGGTTCCCATCCGAGGCATGGGCATTGCCGCTCTGCTGCTCGTGGGCGGCGGCGCGGCCATTCTTTTGACTCGACACCACGGCACCAAGGCCGCACTACTCACGACGGTGCTCGCCATGATCGTCTGGTTATACCCGGTCGGCCTCATAGTCGCTCCATCGCTGGACAACGGCATGAGTACCAAACGACAAGCGGAAATCATCAAAAACTATGCGGACGCAGGATACGCTCCATACGCCCTGAAAATCTATTCCGGTATCTTCACCTACTATGCCAGGCACAATTTCAAGGAAACCAACCATCTTCCCGAATTTCTTGAATGGACACAAAACACAGACAAAGTGGTGCTCTCCATCAGGAAACAGCATTGGGAAGACTGGAAAGACCAGCTCTCTGATTTCCAAATTGTCGATCGGCAATCCATTGCCGGAATGACCTACTTCGTTGCGATCAAGGGGTAAGGAGACCGTTTCATCGGATAGAGTTAGACAAAATCTAGACATTCGACTAGTATTCCAAACTTGTCATGACTCGAAACGCACTCCACATACTATTTGCTCTTTTCGTCATTTCCCTCTCGGGATGCGCGGTCTATCCGGCCGTGCAAGTGGCTGGTGGTGCCATGACTGGCTACGACGCCGCTGTTCTGGCTGACGACTACATCCCCCGAGATCACGTCGAGGGCGGAGAACTTCATGTTGTCCAGGACCGGATGCTCCAACGGCGACTGCGTGAACGTTTGCGCCTCAATAGGCTGTACGTCTCAGCCCATGTCATTGATTCAGACGCCTATCTTGTCGGTCAATTGGCAAACCGCTCCCATGCGGACTACATCATCCAAACCGCGTCCACGGTCGAAGGCATCAAGTCCATCACCTGCAAATTCTACCCCCCCACGTCGGCGAAAGAAGCCCGAAACGATCAAAAAATTCAAAAAGAACTGACCGCACAACTGCGCAAAACGCTCCGTTTGCACGGAGCGGACTTGCGGGTTCAAGTGATCCGGTCCCAAGCCATTATCGTGGGAAGAGCGCAAAACTATTCACAAAAAACCGCCGCTGTCGCCATTGCTTCGGAAATTGGCGAAATTTCCCACGTCATTGATTATATCAGCGTGCAGGAACCACCACCTTCCGAAGAGGACGTCTCTCACCAGTAACTGTTTCACCTAAAACCACAGCCTCCCCCTTCGAAAAACACTCTCAAAACACGTCAGGCCACCTTGCCGTGCCGTTTCCCCCCACGCCTTTAAACGTCCCAAAACACGCTCGTCATTGACTCCAGGGCGACTCTTCTTCCGTATTTCATCCGCATGTCCGCAAATAAAAACCGGACAAAAAAAGCGATCTTTTCGCTCCCGTCAACACCATATTTTTAAACGATAAAAAAACCATCGCAACCCCTCGAACTGGGGCCCAAATTCATGAGCATAAATTCACAAAACACATGTTTCATGAAATCGTTCATAACGCCCTATACCATTTTATAAAATCTATTGAATATTTATATTTTGCACTGCAAAAGAGGCTTTCTACAGTCGAATTATTGTAGTATTTTTTATTTTTTTTGTTTTTATCAAATTTACTACAAATCTCTATCTGCACACTATCAGATGCATAAAAGTACTATGCAGCAATACAGTAATGGTACTTTAATGAACAAATTTGACAAATGCTTCTTGTATGATAGCCTAAATCGGATTTTTGGATTCAATTAACCCTCCTTGGTAGTGTATTAAATGAAAAAACTTGTTGTCAGTTGCGTTACAAAGATATTCGGTGCAAATCCGCAGAAAGGAATGAAACTCGTCCGTCAAGGACTCGACAAGGAAACCATCCTTGAAAAGACCGGCCTCGGTGTTGGCGTCAATCAGGCGTCATTCTCTGTCAACGAAGGAGAACTCCTCGTCATCATGGGCCTTTCCGGAAGCGGCAAATCAACGCTCGTCCGGTGCATCAACCGGCTGATTGAGCCGACAGCCGGCAAAGTGTTTGTGGATGGCGTGGATGTCACTTCGCTGAATGCTCCCGAGCTACGGGAGCTCCGTCAAAAAAAACTCGGAATGGTCTTTCAGAATTTCGCCCTGCTTCCCCACAAGACCATCTATGAAAATGTCGAATTCGGCTTAGACCTGATGGGTGAAAACGCCGCAAAAAAACGCAAAATTTCTGAAACCATGTTGGCACAGGTCGGACTCGAAGGATGGGGTGACAGTTACCCATCACAATTGTCCGGCGGTATGCAGCAACGGGTCGGACTGGCCCGCGCCCTGGCTCTGGACCCGGACATTCTGCTCATGGATGAAGCCTTTTCCGCGCTCGACCCACTCATCCGACGCGATATGCAGGATGAACTCATCAAGCTGCAAATGCGGATGCACAAGACCATCATCTTTATCAGTCATGACTTGGATGAAGCCCTGAAGCTCGGAGATCGAATCGTGCTCATGAAGGACGGAGAAATCGTCCAGATCGGCCCTCCCGAGGATATCCTCACCGCACCGGCTAATGACTATGTCCGCCGTTTTGTCGAGGATGTGGACGCGACCAAGGTACTCACGGCAGAAAATGTCATGAAAAAGGCCGAAGCCGTTGCCTATACCTCCACGGATGGACCGCGCGCCGCACTCAGAAAGATGCGGAAAAATGCCATTTCCAGCCTCTTTTTATTGGGAAAAAGCAATCGTCTTCTCGGCATTGTCACCGCGTATGACGCGGCCGAAGCCGTCAAAACTGGCAACAGAAAACTTGAAGAAATCATGAAACCGGCCCGAAGTGTCTCCATTGATACCCCCGCGCTCGAATTGTACCCGATGATGTCAGAAGCCACATGGCCGCTGGCTGTCGTGAAGGAAGACGACGAGTTTCTCGGCGTTGTAGTCAGAGGCAGCCTCGTTGCCGCCATCGCCGAATACGGACCGGCACCGACACTCTAAAGAACCATAAGGAAATTCGTTGTGAAAAAAGTACAATCCACTGCACTCTTTTGGATATTTTGCACCTTTTTAGGATTTTGTCTGACGACTATGCCCGCAAGCACGGCCCGAGCCGACGATGACACCGTGATCTTTGCCGATCTCGGATGGGACAGCATTCAGGTCCACAACCGTATCGCAGGATTCATCATCGAACACGGCTACGGCAAGGACGTTGAATATATTCCCAGTGCAACAGCCATCGGGTTCGAAGCCATCATGCGTGGCGATATGGATATCAATATGGAATCCTGGACCCAAAGTAGTCAGGAACTCTATGACAAAGGTATCAAAAACGGCACCTTAATCGATCTTGGCCCCAACTACTCTGACGGTCGTCAAGGCATCATGGTCCCAACCTACATGATTAAAGGCGACTCCGAACGAGGTATCAAACCGATCACGCCAAATCTCAAATCCGTCAGTGATCTAGCCCAATACGCAAAAGTTTTTGCCGATCCGGAAGATCCATCCATGGGCCGCATTTACACTGGCGTTTCCGGGTGGACCCTGACCGAAAAGACTGAGCAAAAAGTCTTGGGCTATGGTCTGGATGAACAGTACAACATGTTCGCGCCCGGCTCCGATGCCGCACTCGCTGGCTCCATGCTCGCCGCGTACAAACGAGGCAAACCCTGGCTCGGCTACTACTGGGGTCCCACCTGGATTCTTGGTTCGCTGGATATGACCTTTCTCTCGGAATCACCCTATGATGCCGAGATCTGGAAAAAGACAAAAACCTGCGCTTACCCGCCCACAGACGTCAATATTCTTGTCAGCACTGTGCTCCCCCAAAAGGCCCCCGCCGTCGTGGAAATGTTGAAAAAATACACCACGACCATGGATTTGACCAACCAATGTCTAGCCTACATCAAAAAAGAAAAAGCCGACCTGGAAGAAACCGCACAGTGGTTCCTCAAAAATCACGAAGCCGTCTGGACACAATGGGTTCCCACCGACGTTGCGACCAAGGTCAAAGCTGAATTGAAATAGCCCGGCCATACGCACACAAACACAACGGATAATATAATGTATAAATTCCCGAAGGAACTGAACATTCCACTCGGAGACTGGGTGGACACCGCCATGACATGGGTCATGGACAACTGGGGCGACTTTTTCGACGCCCTTGGTGACACCTTATTGCAACTGCTGATTTGGCTCGAAAAGTTCTTCATCATGATCCCATGGCCGGTGACCGTCATCGGCGTGGGGTTACTGGGATGGAGACTTCTCGGGAGCTGGAAGCGCGGTCTGGTCCTCTCGGCCATGCTGATGGTCATCGGCTGTTTCGGCTATTGGAAATTGACCATGATGACGCTGGCCTTAGTCACCGGAGCCGTGGTCATCTCCCTTGCCACTGGTATTCCCATCGGTATCTGGATGGCAAAAAGCGATCGAGCCGAAACCGCGATCAAGCCGATTCTCGACGCCATGCAGACCATGCCAAGTTTCGTCTATCTGATTCCCGTCATGATGCTCTTCGGGCTGGGTAAGGTGCCCGCCATTTTCGCGACCATCATCTACTCCATGCCGCCCATCATTCGACTGACCAACGTCGGTATTCGAGAAGTGCCCAAAGAGGTGGTCGAAGCCGCCCGCGCATTCGGTGCGACGCCCATGCAGACGCTCTTCAAAGTGCAACTGCCGCTGGCCTGCCCCACCATCGTCGTCGGTGTCAACCAGACAACCATGATGGCCCTCGCCATGGTCGTGGTCGCCTCCATGATCGGTGCCAAAGGACTCGGTATGGAAGTCCTTATCGCCATCAACCGTATCGACATCGGCAAAGGCTTCGAAGCCGGACTCTCGATCGTGTTCCTCGCTATTATCATCGATCGCCTTACCCACGCTGTTGCCGTGCGGAATACTAAAAGATAACAAGAAATGCCTCCGGCGGCTGGGGGAAAGGGGGAGAAAAAGCCCTTTTCAAAGGGTTTTTCTCCCCCTTTCCCCCAGACCCCCAATCCCCTTCTTTTCCTAAACTTTTTATGTGCGCTTCGCGCAAGTAACAAATTAAAAAATTCGTACAAGCGACACACAACCAGCACGCCGTCATCATGCCTTTTTGTTGCGGACAGACTAAACCTTACCCTTAGCATTTGCGAGGCCCTCGCCGATAGGCGACATGGGATTCCAAAGGCCCTCGGCCTTTGGCAGGTCCAGGACAGCGTCCTGGTCTCTCCGAAGGAGACCGCCGGTAGGCTTCTCAAAAAAAAGCCCGTGCCTCATAAAGAGACACGGACTTTAAGTATCAGATCAGTCAAACGATCAGGAACAGGCGCAATCAAAGATGCGATCAAAGGTCTTGAGCACTTCGAGTCCGTCTTCGCCGGTGATGGGAACTGATGTTCCATCCCGCAACGCGGTCAGAAATTGGGTCAATTCCTCTTTGACAGGCTCACGGAACATGAGCGGCCATTCCCGCACGGAATAGGATTTGTCGTAGGTTGAAAATGCCGAATATTCTTTGACTTCCTGCGTAATCAGGTTGGCCTGAATATATTTGGATTCACAGGCGACACTGATTTTACGCCCTTTATAGGGGGTCACCCAGTTCGTGGAAATATTGGCGAGAACACCGTTTTCCATCTCAGCGGTAATCAACGCGGAGTCTTCATGCTTGCCAAGCGAAGTGGAAGAGACGGCATACACGGACTTGAATTCTGAACCAGTGAGAAAACGAATGAGATCAATATCATGAGAACCGAGATCCTTGATAACACCCACGTCCTGAATTCTCGGCGGGTAGGGACCGACGCGTTCGATCTGAATGGAAATGACATCGTCACCGATCAATTCCTTGACGCGCTGGACAGCCGGGTTGAACCGCTCGACATGGCCGACCATGAGAGCAACTCCCTTTTCCTTGGCCTTGGCGACCAAATCGTGTCCCTCGGTAGCGGAAACAGCCAGGGGTTTTTCGATAATCACGTTGATATTCTTGTCCATGATCTTCATACCAACCTCATGATGCAGACTGGTTGGGACACAGACGGACATGGCATCCAGATCGTTTTCGAGCAATTCGTCGAGACTGGCAAAGGTCTTCACGCCAAACTGAGCGGCGACCTCTTCACGAGCCTTTGCATCGATATCGACCACGCCGACAACTTCAACATCAGCCATTTCGGTGTAGTTGCGCAGATGAACACGGCCCATCCAACCCAACCCGACAACGCCTACTTTCAGCATATATACATCCTCGGTCAAAGTTTCCTGTTTGCGAAAGCTTTCTACAGGGCAAACCCGTCCATTGCAACCCTGACGGACCGATTATACACGCTTCACTTGCCCAGAATACACGCATACGATAGGAAACAATGATGCATACAGAAAATTCAACCGGCCCCATTTGGATTAATGTCGGCGAAGCGTCAGGGGATCTCCATGGCGCGGAACTCATCAAACGCTTTCAGGAAATAGCTCCAGAGACCTCCTTTATCGGCATGGGTGGGCCAGCCATGGAAGCCGCCGGGCTGGACGTTCATTTCTCGATGAAACTCATTTCTCTTGTCGGCATCACGGAAATTTTCGGGGGCCTGCCCCGCATTCTCAAACTCCTTGGCCAGATCAAACGCGAACTGACGTCGATCCGGCCACGCGCCATTATCCTGGTGGACTGCCCGGAATTCAATTTCCGCATTGCCAAAATAGCCAAGAAACTCAATATCCCGGTCTATTACTATATCAGTCCACAAATCTGGGCATGGCGATCAGGAAGGGCCAACTTTTTGCGAGACCATGTCCGCAAAGTCATTTGCATTTTGCCGTTTGAGAAACAATTTTATCAAAAATACGGCATGGATGTGGACTACGTGGGCCACCCACTCATGGATGTACTCCCTTTGGAACAACTTGATGCCCTTCCTGTCGATACACACAAGATCGGACTGCTTCCCGGTTCTCGAAACAAGGAGGTAAGCACCCTCCTTCCTGAATTTGCCGGTGCGGCACAGCTGCTGCATACGGCACACCCACACCTCCATTATGTCATGGTTCAAGCACCAGGCATGGACAAAAAACGGCTGCTTTCGGACTGGCCAAAAGACATTCCAGTGGAAATAATTGGACCTGAAACACGGTACGAGACATTCCGCTCATGTCAGTGTATCATAGCCGCATCCGGTACTGTGACGCTGGAAACAGCTCTCATCGGCACGCCGGTCCAGGTCGCGTACAAAGTGTCCTTGCTGTCTGAATTTATTGGCAGACTCTTGGTGAATGTGGACTTCATTTCATTACCCAACCTGATAGCAGGGCATGAAATTTATCCTGAACACATTCAAAAGGACGCATGTGCAGAGACACTCGCCAAGTCTGTCAGTCGTTGGCTGGACGACCAGACGGAATATGATCGTGTCAAAAAAGAATTGACCGCGCTCCGCACCATGGTCGGCACACCCGGCGCGCCCTTGCGGGCAGCCCGAATCATTGAACACGACCTGACAGAACTTGGCCGATAGACCCAATTACTTCAATATTTCTACGCATTGGCAGGCATCATGAATCATTTCGAATTTCCAAAAATACTCCCACCGTGTAAACCCTTTTCTTCTGAATTGTCAGAACATTTTCCAGGGTGGGCACTGGGTATGGCCCTTCCGGACACGCTTCTCGACATAATGGCGGAACTCTTTCAACTGGCGAGACGTGATCCAGAGAGCAAAGCCATGAACATGGGCATGGCTCTCTGGGGTGTTCAAGCGCATCCTCTTGCACCCGGCATGGGCACCTGGGGTATCAAAAGCCTGAACATGGGACTGAAACTCGGCCCGATTTTCACCCGCATTCTTCTCACCATGTCCAAACTCCCAAAACTCGGAGAAGCCAAGGACACTGACAGCGAAGCCGCCCAAGAGACCGCTCTGGTTGAAAAAGAGGCCATGCAAACATGGCATACTCTGGCTCGACAGGATGACAAAAAACTCATCCTGCGCTTTCTCAGCACTGTTCTGAAAGACCCGAAAAAAGGACTGTCCTGGCTCCAACACGTTTGGCAGGACCTCATTCTTCTGGGCAGACCGGATATTCCAAAAGCCGCGCTGGACATGGTGGACTGGGCCGACGCGACACGCCCTCTCAAGGAACGTATGGAAGCGGAATGGGCAGTCTATTGTCTCCCGCCGGAAAAAGCACTGCCTGTTGTCGAAAAACTCGACCCATCACTCTGGGGACTCTGGCGAGCCTACATCGGAGGCGAACTGCTCATACGCATGGGAGAAACAGAGGCGGGGCAAAACGTTCTGGCCGGACTGTGGAAGGCAATTCCATGGCATGTCAATCTGACACTCAAGCTCTATGATCTTTTCAAGGCACCAGCCATCGCGTCTCCAGAAGAAACGCATGACGTCACGATCCTCGTCTATTCCTGGAACAAGGCAGACCTGCTGGCCGACACCCTGCAAAGCCTGTTGGACAGCGAGATCGGTCACGCCAAAATCATCGCTCTGAACAATGGCTCCAATGACGAGACGGAAGCCGTACTTCGCAAGGCACAGGACGATTTTGGCGCAGACCGATTCAGTGTGGAAACCCTGCCTGTCAACATAGGCGCACCTGCCGCACGAAACTGGTTACTCGCCCGACCTGAAGTCAAGGCCTCAAAATGGGTGGCCTTTCTGGATGACGATGTCATTCTGCCCCCGGACTGGTTGTTGCGACTTCTCGGCCCGGTCCGCAACCGCGACGACATCGGTGTTGTCGGTTGCCGCATCACCGCAGCGACACCGCCTTATAGCTTGCAATCCGCAGACTATAACCTTTTCTCTGAACAAACGCCGAACACAAAAGAGCTTTCCGATCAAGTGCGGGTCTTTGAAAACTGCGCCGGAGGCCTCGATTCCGGGTTGTTTACCTACACTCGTCCCTGCCTGTCCGTGTCCGGCTGTTGCCATCTGCTCAACATCCGTTCCGTGGAACAAACCGACGGTTTTGACCTGCGGTACACGCCATCACAATTTGACGACCTTGATCGCGACATTCGTTCAAACCAGATCGGTATGCCCGCCTTGTTCGTGGGAGGACTGGCCGTCCGACACATCCAACATTCCAGCCTGGCGCAATCAAAGGATACCAAACAGATGGGCCAGATTCTTGGCAACAAGTTGAAGCTCGACACCAAGTACACGAACAAGAAACTGATCCCCCTGAGAGAAGAAACCCAACAACGGTCAGACCGTGATCTCGAAGGGAAAAGCATTTTCCTTGTTGACCAGCTGGGAATGAATACCTAGTTCTTTCGCAGCACCATTGCGGGAGGATACTGATGGACGATGTACGGATATATGGCGATTTTCACCGAATTTCGCCTGAAATATATGAACAACTCAAGGCCGTAAATCCCTTTGAACAGGTCGAATATGACGGGGATGTCCTGCGTGTTGACCATGAAGGACATTACCTCATGATCGACGACTTCATTGAAGCCGTCCGAGATCTGTTGCCGGACAACGGATACGGGCATGTGGAATTTATCGATCAATTGGAATGGACAGTCACCCGATACACGATCAAACCTGGGCGCATCGACGAAAAACTCGTCAGGGTAGACAACGTTGTGGACGCCCATCAACACAATTTCGGATTATAAAAAAAAAGGCTGATTCTCACGGAATCAGCCCTTTTATTTCAAAAGATTGACGGCTTAAAAGAAAGCCCCCCACAACATCTTGGTTCCCACGATCAGAAGCAGAATGGCAAAAATGCGTTTCAGCTTGTCCACGGGCAGGCTGTGGGCGAGCTTTGCGCCAAGCGGTGCGGTCAGGACACTCATGGAAATGATGCCCAAAAAGGCCGGGATATAAATATACCCGAAATGCGGTCCTGGAATGCCTTCAACACCCCATCCATGGACAATATACCCGGTGGTCCCGGCCAATGCGATGGGCAATCCCACCGCCGCAGCCGTGGCAATGGCCGTATGCATCGTCTGATTGCACCAGGACAGGAACGGGACAGTCAGCGTTCCGCCACCAATACCGACCAATGCGGAAAAAATACCGATACCATTGCCCACAGCAAACATTCCGGTCTGCCGGGGCAGTTCCCGCGCACTTTTCGGTTTGATACCCAACAACATCTGACTGGCGACGTAGTACAGGAAAAGGCCAAAAAAGGCCTTGAGAAATCCGGTCGGAAGCATGGCGGCAATCCAGGCTCCGAGATAGGTCCCGACAAGAATACCGGGAACAAGTCGCCAAAATGCCGTGTAGTTGATGGCTCCCCGTTTGTGATGGGCGCGCATACTGGAAAGAGACGTGAAAATGATGGTTGCCAACGAGGTTCCCAGCGCAATATGTTGGATATGTACCTCGGGGAAATGCTGCATTTCAAAGGCAATATTGAGCATGGGTACAATGACCAGTCCGCCACCGATACCCAACAGTCCCGCCAAGACCCCGGCGAATGCGCCGAGAACGATATACAGTAAATAGGTTGTAATCATGCTGTCCTTCTACCATGTTCACGCATGTTTCTTTCACGAAATACACGCCACACTCGGTTTGCTGTTCACACCAATGGCCAGAGGACGCACCGCCGCGCGTCCCCCGGCTCTCCTCGACATTTAGAAAAGCACTTTCAAATCAATGGATTGAATGTCCTGAATCCCCGTTAAAATCATTGCACCGGACAACTGCGCACGCAACGTCTCGAAATACGTGGCAACGCCGGTTTCCAATCCGCCCATGGCTGCCACAGCGACCGGCCGACCGATCATGACCGCATCAGCACCCAGAGCGAGCATCTTGAGAATATCCACACCGGTTCGGACACCACCATCCACGAGAACCGTGAGTTTGCCTTTCACCGCTTCGGACACTTCATGAATGACCTCGGCCGTTCCCGGCGCATGATCCAGCACACGGCCACCATGGTTGGACACCACAATGGCATCGACTCCCACTTCGGCAGCCAACTCGGCTTCATCGGGTGTCATGACGCCCTT
Source organism: Pseudodesulfovibrio sp. JC047 (assembly GCF_010468615.1). Taxonomy (NCBI): domain Bacteria; kingdom Pseudomonadati; phylum Thermodesulfobacteriota; class Desulfovibrionia; order Desulfovibrionales; family Desulfovibrionaceae; genus Pseudodesulfovibrio; species Pseudodesulfovibrio sp. JC047. Next base: position 19,601 of record NZ_WUEH01000031.1, read on the forward strand.
GAGAATGAATTTGGCATCCCAGCTGTGAACGGTATCCACGACCTTCTTTAATTCCGAAGCAGGTTTTGGCGAGACTGGCCGCCCCATCTGCCGCAGGGTAATCAAACCAGCGGCATCCACGTCCATACCAAAAGTGGTACATCCGGTAGCCCGGGCCAATTCGAGCTTCTCACCCAACTCTTTCCCTTCCCATGGTTTAATGAAAGGAATACCGAAACCGTCGTTCTTGACGATGGCGGCAAACCCGGCCTCATGGACATAGGTAGGCACGCCGTCTCCCGTACAACCGATCACTCCGGCCTGCCTGCTGCCGGTCACGACCGCGTCGGCATACGCGTCTTCACTGATGCCACCGCCCATATTGAACGACACGCCACCAATGGGTGCAGCCATCACCGGCAGGGACAAATCATAACCCAGCACGGACGTGGAAGTGTCCGGCTCGGTCACGTCATGCAACAAACGCATGTTCAGCCGAATCTCGGCCAACGCCTCCACATTGCTCTTGAAAGATGCTCCTGTTCCAAGACCACCCATTCCCGGGACTTCTCCCACACAGGCTCTGCCGTCGCACACCTTGCACACTCGACAGTACCCCTTCATCAGTTCACGCGCCTTATCGTGAAATTCCTTCATTCCTATCTCCTGGATATATTGATTGAAAAAACAAGACTTTCAGTCGAAATGAGATGCTCACGCATGGCCCTTTCAGCCTGCATGGCGTGCCCATTCTTGACCGCTTCGACAATATTTCTGTGCGCTCGGACAGATGCCTGCTGGCGTTCCGGCGATTGCACTTCCTCGGCCCGGCTTCTGGCAAATCCCTCGTGGAGAACGGTCACCATCTCCCTGAGAACAGGGTTGCCCGACGCCTCAGCCAACAATTGATGAAATTTCTGATCGAATCCAACCCCGGATGCGCCTCGACGAACCGCCTGCTCCTGATCGATCAGGGTGGATTCCAAACGATTCAACTCGTCCGGTGATGCATTGATAGCCGCCAGAGCCGCAATCTCCGGTTCCAACATCTTCCGCACTTCAAAAACATCCCGAAGGTCATGCTGCCCGGTAAGTACGGCGTCAAACAACGACCCATCATCGTCCCGATCTTCGCTGACAAACGTTCCTGACCCCTGACGACTTTCCAGAATACCTGATTCCGCCAGAATCTTGATCCCTTCACGCACGGATGTCCGTGAAACACCGAATTCCTCGGCTAATCGACGCTCGGCAGGCAATCGATCACCCGGCTGCAATGCGCCATGGTCGATCATCTCCCTGATCTGCTGAACAATTTCTTCGGATACGGACTTCCGATTCACTGGTTTGAGTTCCATGGATTTCCTCTCATATTGGTTGGACCAATAATCCAATTAGACCACAAAACCCAGGTCGTCAATATTTCTTATGGATTTTCGAAGAACCAAGCGATGCCCGCACCCTCCAATGGGTATGGTTGAAACAACGGGGAATCACACGCTGCGCAAGGTGTGCAACGTTATCTCCGGGAATGTTCCGAGTCGCAAGGGTGGTCCCCAGTACCCGGTGCCGGTGTTGACGTACAAGACCGTACCGTCATGGATATACAATCCTCGGACATAATCCTGAAACAGGTGAATCATAAAATTGTACGGGAAATATTGTCCGCCGTGGGTATGTCCGGACAATTGGATATCATATCCAGCTCGGGCCGCGTCATGAACGGAATTGGGCTGATGGGCCAACAGGATGGACACATCGTGATCCGGTGCCCCTTCCCGGGCCTGGGCCGGAGACGAAACATGGCTCGGCTCAAAACGATAGCCCGTGATGTCCGGCACTCCAGCCAACAAAATCCGTCCCGCCCCCGTGTCAACAAGGGTATGCTCATTGACCAGTGGTCTGATTCCAAGCCGTCGGGTCTCAGCTAACCATTCGTGAACCCCGGAATAATACTCATGATTGCCAGTACAAAACCAAACGCCATACGGGGCCTTGAAGTCAGCCATGGGAGCAATGTCATCCTTGAGACCATCCACAGACCCATCCACCAGATCGCCGGTATGCACGATCAGGTCAGGAGCAAGCTGATTGACCTCGTCAACCACCATGCGCGCCCATGCCTTTCGAATCGTCGGACCGATGTGGGTATCTGAAACCTGGGCAATGGTGAATCCGTCCAACCCGGAAGGCAGGCCCGGCACAGGAAGCATGTTTCGCACCACGGTTGGACGGCTTCGTGCCGTGAAAACAGCGTATCCAGTCAATGGCAGAGCTGCAGCCACAAAGGCCCCGTTTGACGCGTTAAGCAAAAATCGACGACGACGCATATCCGGTCCGGTAAAATAGGGACGACGACTGCGACGGGTACACATTTTCTTGACCCCTGACACAAACGCCCCGATCATCCGGGGGATGTCTCGGGCCAGCATGAAGAAAATGAGGATGGAGATGAATCCGAAAAAAGTAAAAGCGACCCAGTCGATGGAATCACAAACCATGCACTCATACACGTTCGTCCGGTGCAAAAACCATGTCACCCGATGGCCGAACAACAACAAAGCCAAGGCTCCCCACAAGGTCAGCTTGCGTTTGCGCCCTATGGACAGCGGCTCGATCAGCCGCCATCCAAGATAGAGCACTATCAGGGAAATGACTGTCAGGACTCCGACGACCCAATACATCATAATGGTACCGCTCCATAGGTTGTTTCCAATCTATCAGACATGAGGGACATTCTACCAATTGTCAAATTTCTGAAATCACCAGGGACGTTCCCTCCCTCTCCGGTTCTCAAGCTGTCAATTCTCTGATAAATAGATGGGATTGGCGTAACGTACAAGGAGCACATCATGACATTCACGACCCCGATTATCCTGATCGAAAGCAATCCCCTGCTGGACATGGCGGCAAAAACCGGCCTGCTCTTGTTGGGAGCCATGTTCACCTTCATCATTGCCCGCGCTCTTCTGGTCAGTATCGCCCACGCATTTGCCCGAAGGACCAAGAGCAAAATCGATGACATTCTCATGGAGGAAGGCTTTTTTTCCCGGGCCGCGCTCCTGGCCCCCGCCCCAGTCCTGTTCTGGGGACTGGAACTTTTTCCCCAAATAAAACACGTTCTGGATGACGCCATCTACGCGTACCTGGCCGTTGCAATCATTCTGGTGTTGGTCCGCTTCATCAACAGTCTGGCCCGACTCTACCAAACATTCGACATCGCCAATCGACGCCCCATCAAAGGGTATGTCCAATTGGTGAAACTCTTCATCTACATATTGGGAAGCATCGCGGTGGTCTCTATCCTCCTCGGCAAATCGCCGTGGGGGCTGCTCTCCGGTATTGGTGCCATGACGGCTGTCATCATGCTGATTTTTCGCGACACCATCCTGTCTCTCGTTGCAGGCATACAAATTTCTGCCAACGACCTGCTCAACAAGGGTGACTGGATTGAAATGCCCGCCATGAACGCGGATGGCGATGTGGTGGACATCGCTCTCAACACTGTCAAGATTCAAAACTGGGACAAAACCATTACGGCCATCCCGACCTATAAATTTCTGGATACCTCATTCAAGAATTGGAAAAGCATGACCGATGGAGGCGGACGCCGTATCAAACGCTCCATTAAGATCGACCTTTCTTCCGTCACCTTCGCCGATCAAAACCTGATCGAACGACTCTCCAAGGTGCAATCCCTCACCGAGTATATCACGACTCGACAAGCCGAAATAACCGAGGCCAACCAACGATCCAAGGCCGACCCGACCTCGAAACTCAATGGTCGGCACCTGACCAATATAGGCCTATTCCGACGGTATGTGCTGGAATACCTTCAGACTCACCCTCTGGTCAGACAGGACATGACCCTGATCGTTCGCCAGCTTCAACCCGAAGCCGACGCAGGCGTTCCTCTTGAAATCTACTGTTTTACCTCAAAAACCGACTGGGTTGCCTTTGAGGGAGTCCAATCCGATATCATGGACCACCTGCTTGCAGCACTCCCAGAATTTGAACTCAAGGCCTACCAAAGAAACGCTTTGGTTGATGGTCGCAACGTCACCTAAAATCGGATGAGCGATATTCAAAATTCACGCCACTTTTTCAGACAGAAAAACCTCAAAAAATGATTGACACAGCACGAACGCGCACCAACCCAGAGCTTTCTGATCACAGGGGAAAAAAGGGACAATTTCACGTTTTTTCCCTGTGGAATTCCTTCTTTTCCCATGCCGCCGCAATGAACCGTTGTGTGCCGTCATTTTTCACGCCATCCCAGCCTGCCTCCAGCCGGTGACCCTCATTTCATCCTGTCGAAAACCGGTCCATGCCCCCACATGATTATTTTTTTTCTAAACTTAATCTAGATAAAAACGTAGATATTCCGAGCTTTCATACATTTTAGACTTGTGAATAACTTTTTAAAAATTTGATTAATTGCTGAAAATCGTCATTATCTGTATAAATTTATATGAGTAATCAAATATTTTTCAGGAACCCCCTGTACAAAATCATTTGGCTGAGATACATTTGCCGTCACGTACCTGCAGCAGTTTTCCCTTCTCAAAGCCCTCTGAGCCTGAACGGAATTAAAGCTCAAAATCAGGGTACCCGGTACTACTAAAAACCATTCTCGCAGTGTTTTTATCTGCGAAGCGAAAAGGAATCTGCAATGAAGACACACGCAGGAATTTGGCAATATGTTCGAGGATTTGAAAATCTCAGCCTGTGCGACTGGCCAGGACGTTCCACCTGCATCATCTTCTTGGGAGGCTGCAATCTGCATTGCCCGACCTGTCACAATTTTGAACTCGCCTGGGATATGCAGTCCCTGCCTGTCATTGATGCAGCGCACATCAAATCATATCTCAGAGACCGCGCCGGATGGCTCGATGGCATTACCGTCTCCGGTGGAGAAGCGACCGCAGTTCCAGGCGTCAGCAAGCTCCTGGTGGAACTCAAAAAATACGGCCTTCCCATCAAAATGGATAGCAACGGAATGCGCCCGGATGTTGTCAAAGAATTGTTGGAAAACGGACTTGTTGATACCTTTGCCGTTGACGTCAAGGGACCGTGGGCCAAATACCCCGCCCTCACCGGCAAAGCCGTGTCTGAAATTGCAGCACGGGCCAACATGGAACGCATTTTCGAAATGGCGGAAGCCACCACGGACGCCTTCTATTTCAGATGTACCCAGGTTCCCGGACTGACAGAAGCGGACCTGAATATCACACGCAGTTACCTGCCAGAAGGCTATACTTTGACCATCCAAGAATTCGTGCCACCAAGGAGGAAACAGGAAGATGCCCAGCCAAATCATGAAGAGAGACGGCCGGTTGGAGACGTGGTCAACTAACCGGATTGCCCAGGCAATTTTCAAAGCCCTGAGTGCCAGCGGCATCAAGGACCCGATTCTCTCCAAACGCCTTGCAAAAAAAGTTGAGCAAAGACTCAGCCATATGGACATCCCCGAACAGGAGCATGTCCAGAACATGGTTGAGCAGATTCTCATGGAATCCAGGCAGTACGAAATCGCAAAGAAATACATCCTGTATCGTGAGCAGCGGCGTCAGCTTCGAAGCGAAAAAGAGGCGTATCTCAACATCAAGGACGTCATCGACACCTACCTTGATCAAGATGATTGGCGGGTCAATGAAAATGCGAACATGACGCATTCGTTTCAGGGATTGATGCTTCACCTGTCCGGCACGGTACAGGCTCGCTATACATTGGAAAAGTATCCCGAAGAAATTCGACTGGCGCATGAGCACGGCTATTTTCATATTCATGATCTTTCATTCGGACTGGCGGGTTATTGCGCTGGCTGGTCCTTACGGGATCTGCTGTTTGAAGGCTTCAACCTTGAAGGACGCGCATCTGCCGGTCCGGCCAAACATTTTGACACCGCGCTCGGCCAGATGAACAATTTTCTCGGCACGTTGCAAAACGAATGGGCCGGAGCGCAGGCGTTCAACAACGTGGACACCTATCTGGCACCATTCGTCAAGGCAGACAACCTGACATACCCGGAAGTCCGTCAATGTATGCAAAAATTCATTTTCAACCTGAACACCACATCGCGCTGGGGCGGCCAGTCTCCGTTCACCAATCTTTCATTTGATCTGGTAGCTCCCAAGCATATCGCCAAGGAACCGATCATTGTTGGCGGCGTCTATGACGACGTCTTAACCTATGCCGATTTCCAGGAAGAGATGGACATGATCAACCGGGCCTATATCGAGGTCATGCTCGAAGGCGATCATAGTGACCGTATCTTCTCTTTCCCGATTCCGACATATAACGTTACCGAAGACTTTCCCTGGGAATCGGAAATCGGCGAATCGCTCATGAAGCTCACGGCCAAATACGGTGTTCCGTATTTCCAGAATTTCATCAGTTCGGACCTCAATCCGGAAGATGTACGGTCCATGTGTTGTCGTCTCCAAATGGATTTACGGCAATTACGCACCAAAACAGGTGGACTCTTCGGTGCCGGCGACCTGACTGGGTCCATCGGCGTTGTCACTCTGAACCTGCCCAAGTTGGCATATCTGGCACAATCCGAAGACGATTTTCTCGATCTGGTCGAAGAATATGCCGAATTGGCCAAAGATTCGCTCGAATACAAACGCAAGGTCATCAACGGTAACCTCGAAGCGGGCATGTTCCCGTGGTCAAAACGCTATCTCAAGAACGGCTACAAGGGGCATTTCTCCACCATCGGTCTGCTCGGTGGGCACGAAGCCTGCCTAAACCTCATTGGCAAAGGGATTGAAACCGAGGGGGGTGTCCGGTTAATGCGGCGCACGCTCAACCATCTGCGGCGCATCACAGCCCGTTTTCAGGAAGAGACCGGCTCCTTGTACAACTTGGAAGCCACACCCGCCGAAGGGACCAGTTACCGATTGGCCAAAATCGACAAGTCCTTGTACCCGGATATTCAGGCGCAAGGAAACGGAACGCCCTACTACACCAACTCTACACAATTGCCTGTCGGCATATCCGAAGACGTTCTTTACGCCTTGGAGCACCAGAACCAATTGCAGCCGCTATACACTGGAGGAACAGTTTTTCACACTTTCCTCGGCGAAGCGGTGGCAGACCCGACCGCGCTCAAGAACTTCATTTTAAAAGCGTTCAGCAAGACCAAGATTCCGTACATTTCAGTCACGCCGACATTTTCGATTTGCAAGGAGCACGGCTACATTCTGGGCGAGCATTTCGAATGCCCGACCTGCGGCAAGGATACTGAAGTCTACACTCGTATCGTCGGTTATTATCGGCCAATATCTCGTTGGAACAAGGGAAAACAGGCCGAGTATTCTGATCGTGTGGTTTTCAGCGATTGTCTGTGTAATTAAAATATTTTTCTCAAGCCTTATTGAGGAATGAGGGCTTGAGGATAGTGGGATGTGAGGCCTCTACCCTTTCGGGGGTAGGGGTCTTGCACTTTTGGGCTTCGAGCAGCCGGCCTTTTAAGAAGGTGAGGATGCCGCTTGCAGCGGCGATGCTTTCTGGAATGAAGAGAAGATAAGAGAAGAGAAGAATGCGCCTTTGGCGCGGAGCCAGGGTGGGTGCTGCGCACCCGAACCGCTTCCATGCCCTCCCGGCGGGGGCCGTTTTTTTGT
>NZ_WUEH01000032.1 GCF_010468615.1 Pseudodesulfovibrio sp. JC047
TAAAGATATTCGTCAATGGCCGGGGCTGTGGGTTTGGGTATTGGCCCGGAGGGAATCAGGGAAGTCGGTTTTGGGTCAAATTTAATATTCTGCTCCACCCGATCAAATTTATTGGGATCGCGGACCATGGCCGTTATCTCGAATTTATGAACGTCCGCCTCCCGATTGGACAGGACGCGGAAAAGACGAGGCGCGAGGTTCGTGGCCGTAAGCACCCACATCGCACCCGGTTCCGGCACAACCTGCAACGGAGTTTCAAAAATCAATGTCGAGGTTTCGCCGGGATCATTGACGACAACCGCGTCCGCCGTGGTCTTGTCAGGCAATGCCACGGTAAGAACATACCCCTCGCCCGCCTCGATGGTGACCGGGGCGTCAAGGACTACGGCAGAAGCCTCGGCTGCCTTGAGCCGCCCGCCCATGCGCACACCCGCAACAACAGGATCGGTGACTTCCACCAGACAGCCGGGCGCGGCGTCCGCGAATTCGAAACCGCCGACAAACGAAACAGCCTTGGTTTCGTTCAGTTCCGAATCAAGTATCCATTTGCCCTTGCGGTGGGCCTGCCCCCGAAAAATACAACCGATTTCGGCCACGTCAACGGGATTCCACCCATATTTGGCTATCCCTTCGACGTCCTCGACCACCTCGACAGTCGGCTTGTAATTATCCGCCGGATCGTTCCATGTGACGAGGGCCACTGTATGACGAGCGGCACGGCTGGTGCTCTTGTATTTGAAATCACCGTTTTCGACGTTTGCCGGGGCTGCATAGTGGCTCGGCTCACCCGGCGCGTCCTGAGAAAACGCCACGGCACCAGACCCCCAATAGGTCATGCCGCGACAGACGGAAATCAACGAGTTTATGACGTGGTAGGCGTCCTCTTGCGTCTGGAGAACGCAGTTCAGGCGGAAACGGGGTTCCATGCCGCCATATCCGTCAGGGACAAGCTCATCGCAATATTTGGAGATCTCGTAGAGCGTCCACTTGTCGACCTGATCGGGCCAGGCGATGGCGTCGTCGCCATACCATTCCCGGGTCAGGATTTCATAAACACCCCACGCGGGATTATCCGACCAGGCCCGTTTGAAAGAGCCGTCCCACATCCCCGTATAGGTCCGCGTCTCGGGGTCGTAGTTGCTCGGAACCTGCAAAAGCAAACCCTTGACCTCAAACGAGACAGACGGAATGGAATTGCCGAATTCCTCCGCGTCAATGGAAAGCCCCATAACGGCGGTATCGGGATAGATCAGCTTGGCGTCAATGACTTCAGTATATGCGGCCCAGGACAATTCGTCCTGAGTTTTGGCCGTATCGGAATCTTCGGTAATACGACGAACGCGGATATCCCACGGAGCCACCCCGTTCAATTCGATCCGATACGCCCGTTCATATTCCGAGGTGGTCTTTCCCTTAATGGTATCTCTGAGCTTTTCCACCCAATCGCCGCCAGAGACGCGCACATCGACCGCCCATTCTACGGAACCTTTCACAAGGTCGCCGCTGCCGTTCTGGACAACCAGGGCGTTCAAATGCACCCTGACGCGCACAGCATCGACTTCCGTGTTCGTGATGGTGCGGACGACCGGCGTATCATGGGCCACGACTGCGGCGACCTCAAGTTCATTCTCGACCGAGGCAAAGCCGGGGATATGCTCCTGATCCGGCGTGCCCTTGCGCTCCCACCATTTGACGCCCTGGAAGTTGTAGGAACCGTCTGCGGCCTGGAGCGGAGTTGAATCGAAATAGATGGATTTGGCACCATCGACAAGACCGCCGATCTCACCCTCGGACAAAACACCGATGGCGCGTGTTGTGGCCCGGCTCCGCAGGTCGTTCGGTTCCTCAATAGGAACATGCCCGCCGCCACCGCCGCCACCACCGCCGGAGCCGTATACCCCAAGAATATTGGTCATGCGTCCTCCGCGATCTGCTCAACGGTGATCCCGCTGGACACCAGCGTCCAGCCGACTTGATGCTTGCCGATAATGACCGGCACCGGCCCGCCCTGCTCGGTGGTGTTCTTGGGACCGGTAAAAAGGTATGAAGGTCTTTCTTCCGCGCTCTCCCTGGCGGAATAGTTGCCGAGTTGCGGTGTGGGGGTCAGCATCCCGGCCACGCCGCCGAACGCCATGGCTCCGCCGAACGCCGCAAGGTTGCCGTAGGTAAAGCCGCCCACAAGGTTGGTGCCCATGCCCATGGTCGGCCCCGCCGCGCCGACAACGGGCGGAGCAAGCCAGAACGCCGCCGCCATGATGGCGACCCCGAGAACAGCCTGAAAGATGCCGCCGCCCTTGCTACCGCGCATGGCCGGGGCAATGTGCAAATCATTCCGCCCAAGGCCGAACGTCAGCATTTCATCGGAAACGCCGAGGTCGTCACCCTCGTCAAATGAGTCTCCGGCCACGACGTGCCATTCACCGGCCCGGATCATGGTTCCGAACTTTTTGCCGAGATTCACGGTCAGGGCACGGACGGCCTCGACCGGCGTGGTGACATCAAGACGGAACTCGCGCCCAAATTCCTCGGCCAGCGGGCCGTATAGGTACACGGTGCGCATCATGACGGCACCCTCCGTATGAAAAGGCGTATATGCTTACGCCAGCGGTTCAGCGGTTCGACACGGGAAAAACGATTCACCAGGTGATGCAACAAAAGACCGTCACCGAGGTACACGCCGCAATGATTGGGCACGCTGGCACAGATTTGCAGGAACACCATGTCGCCGACCTGCGGATCGCCGTCAACGACCTCGAACCCGGCGTCCTGGATGTTGTCCATGAGCAAATTGCCGCCGCCAAGCCACCACTCGTCGTCGCGGGGATATTCCGGCAGCACGTCGTCGCGTTCCTGCCTGAACCAATCCCGGACAAGCGCATAACAGTCGGCCACGCCATGCCGGAACCTGCGGCCAATCAGTTCGGGAATCGGGGCATTGCCGCCCCAAAAAAACGGCGGTTGAGGCGCACCGCTCAACACCGGCACGATCCCCCACGCCAGCCCGGAATCGACTTGACCGATCATATCGGCACGGCTCGGATGGTCTGGCCCGTCAGGGTGCGAGTGAATCACGGCCTGGATTTCGCCACGGCGTGCGGCAGCGGCGTACCCTTGGGGAGAAATGCGAAAATCGACAAGCGGGTTCTCGACGGTGTTGGTCCGGGGCAAATATGCACCGTCAACCACCAGTCCGCACGCCTCGCGGGGATACTCGGCGCGGGCGTGCTCCTGTGCCGCTCGGATGGTTTCAGGGGAAAACATCACGGTCTTAACCTCCCAACGCCAGGGAAAGCCCGCGTGGGCAACGGCTCACCGGGAAAGCGGAGTTCGCAGTCAGACAGCCGTTTCCCGCACCGGTCCTTTGCCGGGTCTGCCGTGGAAACTCCGGCATGATCGAAATATGTGCTCGCGGTGTATGGGCACGTCGCCTTGCTATAATCAAAGGACGAACCGTTCCACACCCGGTATCGGTGCGTGCAGACGTCACGCAAAATCTGACGGCCCGGCAGTTTGCGCCCTTCATGGTCCATGGCTGCGGCCAACTCCCATTCGACATAGAGCTTGTTTTGCTCGGTCAGTTGGTCGACGCGATAAATGTCGGGGGCAAAATGGGCGTTCGAGTCAGCCTCCGGCGCGGTGTCCAGATACCGGCTAAACGTCCTCCACCGGGTCAGTGTGGCCCCGATCAGGTCGTCGCACTCCTCGACCATGCCTATAAACGCCGTATTGACATGGGACACGCGAAGCGTCGGACGTGGAAGCGATCCCTGCGCGTTCATTTCAAACCCGTCAGACTCCAGGTCCAGGGGTATGTATATATTGCCCTTCCACGTCACGGGCTGCGAATCCTTGGTTCCCTTTATGAAGTGCTGAACCTCGCCGCCGATGGCCGTGGCATCGAGGTCGAACAACTCCACAAGCACGCCGGGGCTTGATTTCTGGACATCATTGCTAATCGTCAAGGTCAAATGCCTCCGTAAAAGTAGCGGTGATCCGGTCCCATCCGGTCTTGTTCTTGATCGGAGTTCGTTCCCAGGTGGCACAGGTCCATTTTTGCGGCGTCGCCGCACGCGGGGCAGTCCAGTAAAACGCCTTCTCGCCCGCCCTTTCGGTGAGAAAGTCATCTATGATTGCGGCCTTTTCCTTCGGCAGGCTCGGCCATGCCAGAGAAATGGAATCCGCAACCGAATTCAGGCCGTCACCGCTGCGCTGTGAATACCCGTCGCCATAGGTTAACGAGTTCACGCGGGCAGCCCGTTTGCGCGGCATGTTCGCCGAGGGCTTCGGCACGTTGGTCGGGAAATTCAGGATGCTCATACCGTCAACCCCTTATTCATGGCCCCGCCGGGTCGTTGCGACATCCGCATTTTCTTGTTCCAGTAGGCGTCAAGACTCTTTTCGAGTTCCTGCCCGGCAGTGCGGGCATATTCGGCGTCCTGCTCACGGTCGCCGCTGGACGCGGGAATGGTGATATCAATGTCGAAATAGGCGGAACCCTGCGCGGCCCCGTCCAGGGTGACCGGGATGGTCCGCCCGTCAGGCAAAGGAACATGCGCCTCATTCCGGTAACGGCCTTCGGACACCATCGCCAGGCCGGGGCTGGTGGAAACTCCACCGTCGGCAAATCCGAGGAAACCGAGTCCGAGAAGCCCGCCACTACCGCCACCGAACCCGCCGCCAGTGGTCAGCCAGTTCTCAAAAGGCCGCATAACGGCAAGCTGAAACGCCTTGTCGATGAAGCTGTCCAGGAGAGAGTTGCCGGTCCCGAAAATGTCTTTCATCGACGATCCCATGGAGTTGAAAGCACCCTCGGCGGTATCGCCGAACTCGCCGAACTTGTCCTCCCACTTGTCGACTTCCTTCTCCGTCTCCTTGGTCTGGTCCTTCAGAGCCTCGATCTCTTCCTCACGGATACGCTTGAGTTCGGATTGTTTGCATTCTTCAAGGGTGATTTCATCGGCATTTTTCTCACGCATTGCCTCGACGCGCTGTTCTAACGCCCACCGCTCATACTCAAAGCGTTCCATGGTGTTCCGCTTGATGGTATCGGTCAATTGGGCATTGATTCTCTTTATCTGTTTCGCGGCACGTTCCTCTGCGGCCAAACGCCGTTTTTCCGCTGCCGGATCAACTTCCGGGGCAGGCGCAGCATTCGGCTTGGTCCACGCCATGTCGCCATGACCGAGCGTGTCGCCCTTGATGGCTTTCATGGCCCGAAGCCGCTGCGCGTCCTTTTCGGCGGCAAGCTGCTTTTCGAGAAGCTGGATCTGCTGCTCGGTCGCCTCTTTTTCATCGCGGTAAATCTGGCCTCGCTGGCGGAGGCGGAGGTCGGCAATACGATTTTCCAGCTTTTCGACTTCGGTGACGGTTTCAAGCCAGTGCTCGGCCTCGTCGTGGCTCATGGTCAGCCACTCGGTGAAACCCAACTCGCCGTTGAACATGGCCGCAGTCGTCTCGAACATCCGTTTCCATCCATCGACGCCTTCTGTCAGTCCCTCAAGGCTGGAGGTCACGGCGTTGACTCCGGCCGTGGCGGTATCACTACTGGACAGGCTCGTCTTGAAGTCTTCCCATGCGGTTTGCATCCGATTGACAGCGGCAACCTGGCTTTTGGCCATGGATTCGGCACCTTTGACAAATCTTTCATGCATTACATCGGCAAGACGCGGAAGTAGATCACTAGCCAAGACTTCACCCCGCTCAAGCATATAATTTAGTTCACCAGTCGTCACTCCAAGGGCTTCCGCCGCCATGTTAAAAGCACCGGGCAGTCTTTCGCCTAATTGCCCCCGCAGTTCTTCGGCCTGAACCTTTCCTTTGCTCATCATCTGAGAAATTGCGTAAAGAGAGCCGTTCAAATCTTCATTACTCAACCCAAGAGCAGTACCAGCTTCAGACATAGCAATAAAAATTTTGCGGGTATTCTCGCCCTCCATATTAGTCCCACGAGCTGCGGCAAACAATTTTTTATATGAATCCGCCGTGTCATAAAATACCATGCCGAGCCGATCGGCCTCTTTGCGGACAAAGGCCATTTCGACACCGGCATCACGCACGTTGCCAGTGATCGCTTCGTATGATTTCCCTGTCCGTTCAGCACGGACGCCCGCATCGAAAATACTCTTGGCAAACTGAGCTACGGCCAGACCGCCAAACGCGGTAGTCAAGCCAAGTACGGCACCATCCAGGCGTTTCACCCCACCATACGCGACTTTCATTTTTGTGTTGAAGTCCGTGGTATTGGCGGTCAGCCTCGTCTCTACGCTCGGTCCCTTAACTTTCGGCATTTTTTGTCTCCAACACGATCCGGGCTATGTCCCGGACCTTGGATAGGCATTCTCTTTGGTCCTGGACCTCTTCAAGGTCCATCACGATCTTGACGGCGGTTATGTCCAGGTCGATCCGTGTGCCCGCCATCCCTGCGGTTCTCCACTGGCCCGAACATTCCCGGTAAATCCTCGCGGCCTCCACATTGCCCGGCATGAGAGCAGGAGGACGGCATTTTTCGCACGGCGGTTCAGCCTCAAATTCGGCATAAACCGCCCTGCACTCTTCACAACTGCCTACTTGGTCGCCGCCTTCTCCGAGCCAGACGGCGTACTCACGGAGTTTTTTCTTTCCAACTCCTTTTCTTTGCGGACGTCGGCGTCGAGTTGCTTGCCGTATTTCTCGACGAACGTGTAAAATCCATCCATGCCGCGCATGGCCTTGATCTTGTTCTCGTCCGTGCATTTCATGGGCGTGTCGTTTTCATCGAGCATCTTGTCGTCCCACCCGACCACGCGCTTAATCACGGTCATTTCCATGTCGCGCAGGCGGTCGGTATTTGCCACGATAACCCCGTCGAACTCACCGTCCTCGGTGGGGCGATACTCGCGCTTGACGTCGAGGGTGTTGGCTTCGATTTCCAGCCGGTCGCCGGGCATGAAAGCCCGAATTTCGACTTTGGCATCGTCAAAAGGAAAAACTCCGGTTTTTGCGGTCTGAATTCTCGGCAAGACTTTTCTCCTGGAATCCGCCGGGCCGACCAAACGGCCCGGCGGCTGGTGGTTATTCGGTTACGCTTCCGCCGTGCAGGGTGAACGAATCCCCGGCGGTTTCAGCGGTCAGGACACCCTCGGCATTAAGGGTGATAACTCCGGCGGCAACGGATTCGATGGTGTACTGTCCATCGTTATTCGTAGTTCCCTCGACGATAATAGTCTGGCCCGGCTTAAATCCGGCGGTACTGAAGCCGGAACCGCTGTCCGTAATCGTGTCGTGTGCCCCGGAACCGCGCACGAACGCGATGGTTTTGGCGGTCAGGTGCGCGGTGAAACAGGCAAGCTGACCCTTGACGAGGATGTCGCAGGAAAACGGGATCAAACCGTTCTTGTTGATCTCCTTGGCGGGGATGCCGACCACCTTGAAACAGGAAAGGGGATTCCCGGCCACGTCAGCAGCCCAAAAATCCGTTTCGTTTTCATAGAGAAAGAGGTCGGTGAACGCTTCGTCGGAGAACAGGCGGGACCGAAGCTTTGCCTGCCCGGTAACGTCACCCTTGACGGCGTTGCCAGCCATCTTGCCGCGTTCCCACTTGAGGTCGCTGGTTTCCTCGGAGTCGATTTCCTCGAACTCCTCGACAACGAAGGTGTCGCGGACGGGCTGCGGGATGGTCAGGGAGTTCAGACCCCGAATCTTGACCCCGGTGAGCGTGGCTTTTGCCTTTGCGCCTTTCTGATAAGAGGGCGTAGTCATGGGGATTGCTCCTTACATGCTTTGTTCCGGGTCGGCCTCGGTCATGTAGTTGACGGTGAATGTCAGGGCCAGAACCCCGAAAGGCATTTCGCCGTCGATGGACACGTCCGGTTCCGATCCGGTGAGTGTTGTGCTTTTCGCCAGACCGCCGAGGGTCTGGTCGGCCTCGATGGCGTTTTCCACCTCCACGGCGATCTGATCGAGCATGTCGTCGACCTGATCCTCGGGGGCGAATGCGCCAGCCTCGACAATGACGTCGAACTCGCGGTCCTTTGCATCGTCGAAATCAACCGGCTCGGATGCTTCCGGGCCGTTGTAAATGAGCAGGGCCGGGAACTTTTCGGACGTTATCGGGTAGCCCCGAGACTTGAACACGTTGCCGCTCGTTGTCGGCAATCCGCTCAATCTGTCCTTGAGCGCGTCCCGTACCTGCGTCCTGACGTGGGCCATTACTGGACCTCCAGTGTCAATTCGATCATCCCGGCACCATCCGGTTCCGGCGCACGCACCTTGAAACTGACGCCATCAACGACGACGGGGGTGCCATCGCCGACCCACGCCGGAAGCGCGGACTGCGCACAGGTGAAGGTGTGGGCCACGGACATGACAAAGCCGTGTCCTGTGTCGATTTCGACGGGTTCCTTGTCATAAATCCCGTTGACCTCTACGCCGTTGCCGAAGTCGGCAGTGTCGGCGAACTCGTCAGGATCGAGCATGTCGTCGATGTCGTCGGCAAAGGACATTAGGCGTCACGCTCCTCGATAGCGTCCGCCGCCAAGTCGAGAATGTCGGCCTTGGTCATTTCGTCGTCGACGTTCAGGTCGAACTCACGGTTCACCGTCTCGATCAACTTGTCCTTGTTCAGTTTCTTCAGGGCGGCGAGGGTGACTTCATCGTCGCCGGAATCGCCGTCGGTAGCCTTGGCCTTGCCCAGGCGGATCAGTTTGCGACCTTCATGGTCTTCCACTTCGAGGATGTCGCCAGGGAAGCGGTCTTCGTTCTTGACCGGGGTGGCGTTGATGATTTCGATTTTCATGTTGTATACTCCGTGGCTTGGGGAGGACTCGACGAGTCCTCCCCGTGGCCGGTTGTGCGGTTAGGAGGTCAGGGCATCCTTCATGGCAGAGAAAGATTCTTCGTGACGGAGGCCGATGTCGCAAAGGTTGAAACTGGTAACCTCGACGAGAGCCTGCTTTTTCTTGGAGAAGGGATCGGCAATAATTTCGATCACACCCCATTCACCGATCATCAGGTCGGCCCAGTTACCGAAGATGATAGCGGAGCAAATGGCGTTCGCCGTGCCCTTGGTCAGGTTGCCGGGCACCTGGTTGGAAGCCATCGAACGATAGCCGTTCAGCATACCGGCACCGAGTTCCTTGCCGTCCTGCCAGATAAACTGGCCGGTATTGGAAGCCTTTTCGGTGGTCTTAAGCTTGCCGCGAACCTTGGCGTTCGTCAGGTAGCCGAGGTTACCGATGTCGGCGTTGCCAGCGGCAACAGCGGTTTCCAGGCCGACAATATCGGTCCATTCGGGAGCCGCGCCGTTGTCACCGCCCACAACCAGGCCGATGCCGGTGGTGTTCAGGATACCGCGAGGCTCGAAGCCAGTGCCGCTGCCTGCGATAGCAGCGAGGTCCATACCGAGGGCGTTGATCGTGGCGAGATCGTTACGAACGAACATTTCCACGTCGAGGGAACCCTGTGCGAGCATCTGGCGGGTGTAGGCCGTGGTTGCCATCGCGGACTTGGGCATCATGGTAAGCATGTCGAACGAGGCTTCGCTGTCGTTCTGATCGGAACCGGGATTTTCGCCGACCCATTCGAGTTGTGCGCTTCCGGTCTGCTTGGGGAAAGCGAGATTGCCTTCGAGTCCGCCCAGGACAGTCGCGCCAAGCTGTTTGACGCACATGCGATTGCGGAGCAGTTCGATCAGGGGCATGTGTTCGGTAGCGACCAGGTGCCCGCCTTCGGCTCCGGTGCCGGTGTTCAGCGGTGCGCGAGCCTGGAACATTTCCGGAGTGAAGCGCAGGGAGGTTGGGACGAAGATACCCGAGGTTTCACGTCCGAGCTTCTTGGCGATGTCGTTGGAGATTTCACGCTCGAAACCGGACTGATCGCCGTTCAGGGATGCAGAGATCGCACGCAGAACGGAGTAATCACGGTTTTCGTTATTGGTGAGTTCCGGAGCAACGGGCTGGATGGAACGGGGCTTGCCCATCTTTGCCAAGACGTCGGCGCGGAACTCGTCGACGGACTTATCGCCGTTGATGGCCTCGGTTGCGAGATCGCGCATCTGGAACTGTTCACCGATAGCGGTGATCTCACGAATGCGTGCGCCCTCTTCGCGCCGAGCCTCTTCGCGGGCTGCGTTAACATCGACCGCAGGGACGACGGGATCGGTACTGACATTAGTGCCGGTCGGCTGCTTGGGGGTCTTTTTTTCCATTGTTCTGACTCCTTCAATGGTAATTTTGTTGGTTTCGCCGTCGTAGTCTCTGCCGACTCCGACGGAAGTATCGGCAGGCACCGACACGATGGAGATTTCGTATGGCTGCCAATCGGTCGCCCGGTAGGTTTCGGTGTCGTCGTCGGTCTTTTCCAGGATCATCTTGAAAATGCGGTATCCGACACTGACCAAAGAGCGGATTCCGTCTTTCACATCCTGGTAGATTTCCTCGGCACGTTCGCTTTTCCCAAAGCGCACGACGGCCCGCCCCTTGCGGTCCGCCCCGATTTCCACCGACTCGACAACGCCAACCTGATCCCGGCGGTCATGGTCCATCAAAATCGCACCGCCGTTGCGCAGACGGTCAAGGCGGACGCTTCCGAGGGAGTGGTCCAGGACTTCAAGCCCGAACCATCGCTCGACAGGTTCCTCGGAGGAAAAAGACAGTTCGACAGTCCTTTCCTCGTCGTTCACCGCCTCGCGCTTCAGGCCGAACTCACGAAACAGCGGCGTGGACTCAATCGTCTTTGTCGCTTTCTTTTTCTTCGACACTGCTTTCCTCCTCTTTCTGAGGGTTTGCGGTTGCCAGGGTCACGCCCTTGCTTTTGGCGTATTCCTGTGCCTCTGCCATTTCGTCGACCATTTCATAAAAATCCCGGCCCTGTTCGGTGCAAACCTGCTGATAGGAATGGGTAAGCCCTAGGCTCTCTTTTTTGGCCTTGGTGTCTTTGGCCGGGTCGACCCAATCCCATCCCCGAGGCTGGAAAAACGGAGCATTGAACTTGTCGAATTTCGTAAAAGGAAGCCGAACGACTCCCTTGAGAAAGGCCATGCGCAACCAGCGAGAATAAACCTCGCTATGCAAATCCTCGACAAGCCATTGCTGCAATGTTTTGTAAAAATCGCGGTCCTCAAGCGTGAAATGCCGAAGGCTTGAGAAATTGACGCTCTCGGCATCCGAGGCAAGGGAATTGTAGGACGGCCCCAAGCCTGCGGCAGCTCCCCGCATGGTGCCCTTGTGAAATTCTTTGAACGCCGTGGTCGGATGCTGTGGATCAAACCCTTCAAACGTCACCCCCGCAGGTAACCGCTCAAACTGTCCGGGCGAAACCTCACTGACGAGATTGCCGTCGCCGTCTTCGTCGTCGCCGTCGTATTCGTCGCCGCCGGTCTCAATGAAAAACCCCATCTTTGACGCGCTCGTCCGAGCGGCCACAAGTTCGGCCTCTTCATATCCGGCAAGCATCCGCATCCGCTGTGCAGAAGTGAGAAGCCAGGGAATACCGCGAGTCTGGCCGACGCGCTCCATCAAGAAGAGATGAATGATTTCCTCGGCGGGAATGCGTTCATGCCGTTGACCTGTGGAATAATGGTAGTCGCCGGGGTGATTGGTCAGGACGTAATAGGCAACCGGACGCCCCCAAGCGTCGATTTCAACACCCATACGAATCTCATTGCCATTTCTGGCCGAGCCGTTGAGTTCGTCGTCAACCATATCGGCCTCAAGCGGTTGGAGCGCAAAGCCATACTTGTTCGGGAAATTCTCGATTACCCGGATAAATATTTCGCCGTCTCGGGCCACGGAGGTAATCGCAAGGTTCTGCAACTGGAGCCACGAAACCAGCCCGTTTGCCGAGGCGTTGCACTTGCGGCACCAATCCTTGTATGCGGCCTCGATCTGCTCATTTGCCAGCCGGTCGAGTTGCCCGTCTGCCTCTTTGGCCTTGTTCTGAAAGCCGACCCCATGCGGGCCGATCACATTAGTCATGAGGAGCCGCAAAAACTTCTTTGCATAAGGGTCATTCGCGCACATGCTGCGGGAAAGCCCACGGGCCTTTTTCAACTTGCCTTTGATGGTCATATCCGCGCTTTCGACAGGCGCGAGGAAATCGGCATTCAGGCGATTCGTTTTCAGGACATCATAGGTCCGCTTGCCGGGCTTACGTCTGGCCTGCCGGGCAATGCTGCGGGAATGCACGGGGCGACGCACCGGCCCGGATCGCCGAGCGGCCACGGGCTTACTGCGCACTTCCTTTTTTCCTTTGAACAGGTTGAACATCAGCAAAACCTCACATGGATTTTAGTGCCGGGCTTCTTGCCTGCCTGCACCTTCTCGGCACGCCTTTGGGCGCGGACTTCAGCCTTATATTTGTCCCGAAGGGCAAGGAGTTCGGGCAGCGGCGTCCGGGAAAGGCTCCGCCCCTTGATGGTGTAGGACTCCTGGTCCCTGGTGGCCCGCTTCTCAATGACGGCCTCGATAGCGTCGAGCACCTTTTCGGCATGGCTTCTGCCGTCCAGGGTGGCGACACCGGCAAAGTCGGGCAGGATATCTACAGTGCCGGAACCGACGGTGAACCGGTCCGCGCCCTTCTCGACATGTGCCTGAAAGCGGTAACGGCCCGGCGTCCAATTGCTCGTTGTCGAACCGGGAACGTCCACGACATAGCCGTCGCCATCCGCAGACGCCGAGAACTCGACCTTTGCAGAGCCGTTGACCAGCACGAAATTCAGTATCCACCCGTCCGAAGCCGGATATGCGGAAACCGTTTCCGTCCAGTTGAGCGAATCGCCCGCAGTTATTTCTTTCGCTATGTTCATCATCACCACCCGTTTACAAATCCGTTACCCTTGGCCGCTCCCATGCTCCGTCGGCGCACCCTTTTCTTGATGGCCGTATCTTCTTGCTCTTGCGGTTTTTCTTCCCGTTTTTGTTGCACTTTCTTTAAAATTTTCTTCATGTTCGGGTTAAGGAGCGCATATGCCGCCAGGTTGTAGACCCGACAGTCCAAAGCCTCGACCCGCACGCTTGAACTCTTTTTCACCCAACGCCGTTGCGGCACTCCCTTGACGTATTTGGTGACCCGTTTTTCTCCCGTGATCTGCTTGAAATATTCCTCGTCGTATTCCTCCGGGAAATGACAGTATCCGGGGCCGGGTTCATCCACCTTCAGCCGGGCGTGTATGGTGTCCTTAGCCGTATCAACACCCAACATCACCGGTTTCCCGCGCAAGCTCCGCTTTTTGTCCATCGGGTTGGCAATGGGGTTGCCGTATGTACTGGCTCCCTTGATTGCCCACACGTTGCGGCGGAAGCGGCGTTTGCAGAAATTGTATGTCTCGTCGGTGAAATGACCGCCCGAGTCGACACACGCGCCCTTGATCCGCATGGCCCGGCCTGATTCATGCCGATAAACGCGGAGCAACATGTCGTTAAGCTCGTCCCAAACGACTTGCCGGGAAGGATCGCCGTAGAGGATTTCGTAGCCCATCGACCAGCTTTCACCCTCAAGCCCCCAGGCAAGCACCTCCATTTCGAGGCGGTCGTCCTGGACGTCAACGCCAGCGGTCAGCAATCCGGCCTCGAAAGGCACTTCCGGGCCGTAATCCTCACGCCGGTCAAACAACTCGTCGTGCTTCGCGCTTTCGCCCTGCTCTTCCCAGGTTTCACCGAGGACCGTGTTCACGAAGACTTGCAGCGTCTCGGGGTTGTCCTTCACCTCCAGGAACTCGGCAGCCAGCCGCCCCCAAGAGGCATTTGGAAAGACCGAGTAAGCCGCCCAAATGTGAAAACCGGCATGGCCCTTGAACGGACGAGTCGCCCGCCATTCCCCGGCCTCAAGCATGTCGAGCTTGTCTTTCTCCTCGATCACCGCCCCGCAGTGCTGGCATATGAAATGCGCAGTCTCGGGATGGTGCTCGACGACCTCGCCGTTCTCGTCGAACGTCTTATCCCAAGCGAAATTTGCCCACATGAGCCGCTGACGGTGATTGCAGTGCGGGCACGGCACGAAGTAGTACCGCTTGTCCGATTTTTCGAACTCCCGTTCGATCCGGCTGAATCCCTTGATTGTCGGCGTGGAGCCGACAACGATTTTGCGGTTGCTGTAGGTTTCGGTGCGCTTGATGCCGAGTTTGATTTGATCGCCTTCGGAACCGGCACCGCCTACGGGATAGCCGTCGATTTCATCGAAAAGGGCAATCCGCTTGGTCAGTCTTCGGAAACCTGTAGGGCTATTCGCGCCTACCAATGTCAAAGAGCCGCCGGGGTATTTCTTTTGCAGAATCGTGTTGTCCGAATCCTTTGCCCTTGGGTCGGCCACCAGCCCCCGGAGAACTGGCGTGTCCCGCAACATGGGCGCAATTTCTGTCTTGGAGTAGTCTCTAGCGTCGTCGAGAGTCGGCTGAACACACAGGATCGGCGATGGATCGTGGTGGATGTAATAGCCGATGGCGTGGTCGATAATCTTGGTGTAGCCAACGCGGGCCGACTTCATGTAAGTCGCCTGCTCGACGTCTTCGTCCGTAATCGCGTCGAGCATTCCCCGCTGATATGGAATCGTGTGCCACTTTCCAGGCTCCGCCGAGTTCTCCGCCGACAAATAGGCGTATTCATCTGTCCACTCATTCAGCGAGAGTTCGGGCGGAAGTGCGACCATCGAGAGTGCGCTACTTATCACCTCCTCTAGGTTTTCCACATAAGGTAGCTGCGTCATGCGTACTCAACTCTTCCAGAGCCTCCCGGATGTAATCCGAAATAACTTTCTTGCATTCCTTGGGGTCGGTCATGTTTGCAACCTTGTGCGCGAGCTTGTCGGGAAGGACTGACATGCGGGATCGAAAAATCGACAGGATATTCGCCCAGGCCAACATCACCCCTTCAGCTTCGACAAGTTCACCGCGCTTTTCCGCAAGTTCCACTTCTTTGATCTTCCGATTGACCCTCGCCAGCTTCCCCCTTTCAGATGTCAGGGTATCGGTGTCAGTTCCGCCCCCTTGGTTCGCACCTGGTTCGCGCTTGGTTTGCGTCCCTTTGCCAAACTTCAATTCTCGGGCGTGTTCTAGATCAACTTGCTTTTTTGCGTTCTTTCGTAACCCCTTATTTTTAACTAACTTTCTTATATAAGTGTCTGAGCATCCGAGTTCTCGCGCACATTCTCTTTGGCTTACCCATTTTCCCATTGTTCAAACCTTCGTTGTGCAAACTGCGAACCTCTTTAAAAATTTTCATGCCTAGCCACAGCCCGAGGTGGCGCGTTACCCTCGGCTTCCGCCCTCTGGAAGTACCTTTTTTTATTGTAGTTTTACTCTTTCTATCCCTTTGAGGTTCTTACCGCGTGGGCGAAAGCGCGAGAGAAATGCTTGGGAAACCGCTTGTTGGTGACCGTCGTGGCGTCCTCGTAGAAGCTGAACCGCTTGCCCACCCTGGCCCGAGGTTCGAGCACATAAGCAAGCCGAAGCTTGCGGCCCTTGCGCCCGTATCGCTGATAAACGGCCTTACCCTTGCCGTTGAGGTCGGCCACAAAAGCATTGCGCAGGTTGCGGGGGCGTTTTGCCACGCCGACACGACCCGACGCCGTGCGCTTGATATTGCTGGTGGGAATGGCGAGGTTGCTGCCGTGGGGCCGTTTCGTGCCGCCACGGGCTTGACGCTCCAGCCATCGACGTTGCAGGCGGTCATACACCCGCCCCACCAGCCGCCGCTTGTTGGCCTTGTCCACACGGAAGGCAGCACGCGCAAAGTTCTTGTTCCTGACCTCGAACGAATCCGGGTAAGTATGCTTGACGGTGTGGTCGCGGATGTCGAAACAGGTGGAGTTGATAGCGTTGGCAGTCGCATAAGGCAGTTGCCGCTTGGCAAGCCCACGGATGAACGTCCCGAGCACACTGCCGATCTGACTATCAACCTTGATCTGCATCACTTCCGCCTTTTGAATGCGTCTTTGAATTCCGTCATGATTCGGTAAATCCCGTCAACGCGCTCGACGACAACGCCGAGCTGATAACGATCCTCCCGAGACAGGGCGAGTTCCTGCTTCATCTCGCAAATAGCCGCCTCACTGGCAGACATACGGGCGTCGTATGCCGCCTCCAGCCGCCCCACATAAAGACCAACAAGCATGGCTGCGACAAGGATAGATCCAACGGTGGCAACGTTGATTCGCGTGTCGATCTGAACCGCCATGCTATTCACTGTCCTCTGCCAGATCCGGCAGGTTGCGCAGTTCCTTGGTGCGAGCCTCATACTCTTCCAAGCTCGGTACTTCGTAACCGTCAGCTGTCAGCCGCTTGGTGATGTCTGCGAACGAGTAACCGATCTTGATGGCCGCAGAAATGAAAGCGATGATCTCCATGGAATTCCTCGGCATAGCTTAGACCTCCAAACCCGTGAGTTGCGAAATCTTGGCCCAGGCGTCAGCGACAAGCCGCCGCACACGGGCGACAAGGCCGTCGAAGTCGTCGGGCTTGACCTTATATGCCTTCCACGAAGCGGCAGCCTCACGCGTCAAAATGAGCACGTCGCGGCCTTCGTCAAGGATGGGTGCGACATTCTCGACCATCCATTCCACCTTGTCGGGCGGAAGTTCAGCCCGGAGGTCCAGGTACTCGGCCCGGACGCTCATATATGCGTTGGTGATCTCGTCGGTGACTGCAATGGCCTGATCTTCGGGCGGCAGGTTCTTCAGGGCGCACCCGGAACAGATCACACCCACAAGGGCCAGCATGACCAGAACGCCCGCAAGCGGAGCCTTGATAAAGCCGCCCTTGTCCATCTTGAGCCGGTCGCCGGTATATGAGGTCTTGCCGGTGCTCATGGCCAGCACATCAACAACGCGCTGAAGAACGGCAACGAACCGGTTGTCCGTCTCGTTCGGGGTGACCTTGGCGATGACGCTGCACACGGTGACCGCCGTGGTCAGCACAACGAACCAGTTGTCCGCGATCCATGCGATAAGCTTTTCCATGTTGGTTCTCCTTTAGGCATACAGAAAACGACCCAAGACGTACCCACATCCCGAAGAAAGAAGGCGGGCCACCGGTTTCGGCAGTCCCGCCTCCTGGAGACGGCAATAGACGTGAAGCTCGTTAAACGTATGCTGTGCCCATTCTTTAAATCGTGTCATGATGTTCAGAATCATATCAACGGAACACGGGCGCGAACCACACCCGTACCGTCCCCGTCTGATACCCGTCTGATACCCGTCCGGTTTTTGTAGAGAGAAAACAACCTGCTTTTTCTCACCAGAAAGGCACAAAAAAGGCCCGCCAGATTGGCGGGCCTTGAACTGAAAATGCAGCTTCTTTTATTCGTATTTCGCTTTCGGATCGCGCTCGACCTTGATGGTCCCGCTCGTCTCCGGGCTTTCAAAATACAGCGACACCGGATATTCGTTCTTGTACTTTTTCTTAAACATGAGAAACCCCTCTGCCGAAGTGCCGGGCAACACCCGTGTCGCGTCCAGGGCGTCAACATCCAGCCAGGGCAATTTGTTCTTCAGGCCGAACATTTCCGCCGTGAACGGATAGGATTTCTTCGCCGACGATGCCAGCGTGAAATATCCGGGGTTGATGTTGATGGGCTTGGCCGTGTTGTTCGTCACGGTCACATACACAATCTGATACTCGACTATGTAATCAAATTTGCTGTCCTGAGTTTTCTTTACAGCGACAACGTAATTCAAATCGCCACGAACCAACGTCGGTTCAAAATCAGCGGCAGACATGGACACATTCCCGGCCATGACCGGCGCGGCAAACAACAGGACGAGAGCAAACGAGAGCAAGAGCACGATTTTCCGCATAGCGGTCCTCCTTTTGGAATGGCTATACAGGAAAAACGAAATCCATGGCAAGTGGATCACTCCGGCGGCGTGGCCGGTGTCCAGTTCCCGTTTATCAGGCCGTGTACCTCGCTCTTGGGTATCAGCCGCTTGTGTACCGGCCTGGTACTCGATATCCGCTCATCGCGCACCATCCTTTCAACCGTGGATAGATGCACACAGAGTATTTCGGCCACTTCTCGCAGCGTGTAAAATTCGGGATAATCCTTTTCCCTTGCCTTTGGGGTCTTTTCAGTCTGTTTTTTCACCCTTCCTTTCCCTTCCGTCTCCGGGAAATCATGAATTCATAAAAGCGTCGTGGACGTCCTCGTCCGCAAACTCAATATAAGCCATCAAGGATTTTTGGTCCTTGTGCCCCGTGCATCGTTGCAGGACATGGAAAGGCACCTCTTTCCCCGGCACCCAATTCGCCGTGAGGTAGTCAAGCTTGTCCTTGGCAAAGGTCTTGCGCATAAGACCATGCGTGCCGACCTTGCCCTCGACCCCTCTACGCTTGACCGGCTCCACGCAGTCGCGCCACGCCTGCACCCGATCGATGGGCTTGTTACCCTTGGCACGGCTCTGAAAAAAGAAATCATCCGGTCGCCAATACCCGCGCCCCTTCAAGTCCTCGTAGTGCGCCAATACATGCTTTACCACGTCTGGATGCAACGGCACGGTGCGCCCGGAGGCCTTGCCCGCCTTGCCGCCCTTCATGCTTTGCCGTTCAACCGTCACGGCCTGCCGGACCTGGCCGTCATGGATCAAGTCACGCACACGCAGGCTCAAAAGCTCGGACACCCGAAACCCGGTCTTGCGCCCCAGGATCATCAACGCCTTGGTGCGCAATCGGTTCGGCCCGCGCACGGAATGGAATACAAGCGTCCATTCCTTCTTGTCGAGCGGTCTGCACCCCTTCATATCTTCACCCCGTCATTTCCCGTTATTCCCCGTCACTAACCCCGCCAAAGGTTACTTACTAGGGAACGTTGTATGTTTCAGGTTCCAGGTAAAAAAAGAGAGGGAAGCCGCCTTTGCAGCCCCCTCCCGTTCCTCTAGTTCACCTTGATAAACTTGATAGGCTTGTCCGCCTTGGCAGCTATGCCTATCTCGGCCAGCACACCGACAGACTCTTCCCAACCAGGTTGCATGAACACCCACAGTTCGTCGGCCCAATCCTTGATATACGAGGTCACGACTTCGCCCCAATACTCCCAATCGTGAGGCAAATGCGGGGCAACGTCGCCGATGGCGTGCCCGTGGGTGATGGGAGAAAATACGGCAAACCCGTCCTCTATCAACTGCGCAGCCTTGACGGTCACACCCTCGGCACGCTCCATGCGCACAACCTCGTTGTCGTGGGTGTACGGCGTTGCCAGATATATTTTTTTCATGGGCGCACGCCCAAGTTCTTCAAAATTCATGCACGTCCTCTATGTATCGATCCAGTTGTGGTTTCGTTGCCCGGTAGGTACCCGCAACCTTCCTGATTTTAAGGTCGCCGGAATTAATCAAGCCGTTGACGGTTTTCTCGTCCATCCGCATGTAAGCCGCTATCTCGGCAGCCGTCCGCAGGTGTGGCGTCTCCCGTTCGAGTTCTTCCAGCCTATGCCGTTTCGCCTCGCTCATTTGCCCACCACCATCAAGCCCAAGTTGGCAACATCGTGGTTGCGCGTGTCAAAGTGAAACCAGGTCATGCCCTCGAAATCCTCAATGCAGGTGATGTGGGCAAAACAGGGCTGACCGAACTGCCTGCCCTGCCGGTCCAGGGTCATAAGTTCCTTGCGCACGTCATGGGCGGCCACATCCCGGAACTTGGCGTCAAACCCGCGCCCGTATTTGTGCTGGCTGTCCTTCGCGCCGACATGGGTGTCAAATGGACGAAGCCCGGAAAACTTGAACTCACCGCCCCAGGCCCAATCATTGACCGTGACCGGTCCGAACCGCTCGCGCAGTTCGTCAAGCGTCCTCAACGCACGCACATCAAGCAGTTGCCAAAGACGATGCCGCTTGTCCCGAAGCCGTTCAAAAGTCATGGGGTCAACAAGTTCCTCAATTTTGAAATATTTGCACTCGTACACTGGCCGCGCTCCTCTTTCCGCGTCGATCATGTCCCACACGTCGCCACCCATGGCGAACATGCGTTCCCGGCGTCCCTGCCCATCAAGATG
The DNA here is from genome assembly GCF_010468615.1 of Pseudodesulfovibrio sp. JC047. NCBI lineage: Bacteria > Pseudomonadati > Thermodesulfobacteriota > Desulfovibrionia > Desulfovibrionales > Desulfovibrionaceae > Pseudodesulfovibrio > Pseudodesulfovibrio sp. JC047. The sequence goes on from NZ_WUEH01000032.1 coordinate 19,953, forward strand.
CAAATTCATCGCCGAAAACTCTTCCACAAAAACTGCACCAACTGCCCATTTTCCCGCAGCCGATCCACCACACGCTGTCCGACCATCTGCGCCAAAGCCGACAAATCGAGATTGGAAATCACAATGGTCGGTCGCATCTGCCCATACCTCCCGTCGATGATGTCGAACAAAAGCATCCGCTCAACGTCCGTGCCGAACTGCACGCCAATCTCGTCGAGTATGAGCAGGTCGGGAGTAATAAAACGGCGTTGCGTCTCCTGCTCCGTGTACTTGCTGTCGCGTCTCCACGAATCCTTGATCGCGCCCACCGCATGTCGAGCTGTCGTATAAAGCACGCTCTGCCCCTCGGCCCGGACACGATTGGCAATCCCGCAAGCCAGATGCGTCTTGCCCGTTCCCACGCCGCCCAGAAACACCAACCCCGCGCCTTCGGCCTTGGCAGTGTCGAAACTTGCCGCATACCCTTTGGCCGTCTCCAGGGCGGCGACCTGCTCCCGCCCTTCGGCAACGTATTCGTCCAGCGTCTTGGAGATAAACCGAGGGGGAATACCGGTCTGCTCCGTGTCCATCCGAGCACGCAGGGCCGCGCACTTGGTACACTCGACCCGGTTACCCGGCTGCAACCTGACCATGACGTCGCCGTGAATCGGACATCTGCCCCGAGCCAGCCGAATCACCTTGTCTTGCCCACTTGTTGTCGGGATCTTGCTGCCAGTCCGTTGCGTTGCCGCCGTCATAAATCATCCCTCCGTCGCTCGGCGCACCCTGCGCCATTGCTTGGTTCAGATACCGGTCAAAATTCCCTTCCCGAAAAGGCGTGGTGTGGTCCAGATACTTCCGGTCAAACCCGCGTTCCCTCGCCTTGAAATCAATCACCCGTTTGCATTCGTCCACCGTGGCCCCGGCCCGAAGCCTGGCCGGAATCAATCCGGTCACCTTGAACCGCTTGCCCGTGACCGTATTCAGGTGCACAAGCACTTCTTCGGCCTGTTCGGCAACCTCGTCCGCTTTTTTCTTCTTGGCCGGGGGCGCATCGTCGCCCCCCTCTGTGTTTTGGGAATGGGAATGGGAATGGATATGGGAATGGGAATGGATATGGGAATGGTTGTGGGTATTAGTGTTGGTATTGTCCGGTGTACCGTCGGTAACTTCCGGTATACCGCTGGTAAACCGCCGGTATTCTTCTGGTGTAATCGCGGTATATCCTTTTTCAACCAATTCCTTATGAATTTCAGGATGGTGTCGTTTCATCACCCTGAACCGCTGTTGATTTTTTCTTTCCTCGACAGTGGCAGCCCAAGGATTGTGTTCGAACCAATCGTGCAGAACTAAAACACCGTCTTCATCATCGATCCAGCCAATATCAAGCAAAACGGTAAGAAATTCCTCGGCGTCTCCGCTCCATCCTGCGTCGATGGCAATGTCTTCGGCATCCATGTCGGCAAGCACGCCATCAGGGTAGTTTTCAGCGGCAGTAATCCACAAGTCGATCAAAGCAACAAAAGCCTCGCACCCGAGACGGCGAATCAATTTTTTCCGCTTACGGTGATCCTTCAAACTGAATTTGATACGAATGTCGTCGCTCATGCCGCCTCCTTGCAAATCACCGCATTGTTGATATAGCTTGTCTGCAAAAGGAGACGGCACAGATGATTGATTTTGACCCACATGGCATTGAGGTTGCACGATTTTCGGCCAAACGCCGCGCTGACAGAACTATCGACGAATTGATCGGCATGAGCCGGTTGATTGTCGACGACGGCAAAATTGACGCCCAAGAATTTGGCTTTTTGAAAAAATGGCTGCAAGCCAACGCCGAGGAATGCGACGTGTGGCCTATCAATGTCCTGAACCGTCGTATCCAACATTTTTTGGAAGACGGAGTTTTGGACGAAAAAGAACAGGAGGAACTGTTCACCCTGCTTTCCGAACTTGTCGGGGGTAGGCCGTGTCATGAGAAAGTAGCGAGCTTTGCCACTATGTTGCCTCTCGACGCCCCCCTGCCCGCTGTCGACTTGGGAGGCAAATTTTGCTTTACTGGCAGGTTTGCCTTTGGCTCCCGAAACGACTGTTTCGAAGAGTGCATAGGATGGGGTGGCGAGGTTAGCAAAACATTGACCATGAAGGTCGATTACCTCGTTGTAGGACTCATGGGTTCCCAGGCATGGGCACATTCTTCCTGGGGCCGAAAGATCGAAACCGCTGTGCGGTATCGGGATGAAAAAGGGAAGCCAATAGCCATCATCGGCGAGGACCATTGGGCGTCGTTCATCGTGTAACATTGTCCGTCTCCCGATTCCCCCTGCCGCAAAAACAATCGGCAGAGCAGAACCTAAGTAGTTCCCACCGTTCGTCGCTGTACGGTACGCCCGTATAACGGTTGAATCGGTGGATGGTGTTGCGACACTTGCGTCCCGCACACACCTTGAAATCTATGCCTTCGCGTCCAGGCTGTAGCTGGCTATGGTCTTGCCGCGTGTCGTCTTGATCTTGGTGCATCTGATGACATTCCCGGCCCTGCGCAGATCGTGGATGCGCGAGGCGAGCCTCATGCATCCATATTCGTTCAAGGCTTCAAATTGCGTGATGGGTTTACCGCTCTGCATGTGCGCGAGTATCGCATCGGCCTGCGGCATGGCGGAATAAAGATTACCCTGCTTCATTTCGCTTCACCTCCTGCGCATAGGCGGCCACATCTTCGTCAACCTCCTGTTTCACAACACCGGCCAAAGCCTTGACCGTAATCAGACTCCGCTTGCGCCGAATTGCTTCGTGCAAGTCGGCCAGTGGGGCCAAATCATCGAGCAGCTCTTCCGGGACATTGGCTTTGTCCGGCACAGCTGCGTCACGCATTACCACGTCGCAACCAATGGAGTCGGCCAAAACCCGAAGTAGTTCCAAATTGTGCTTGCCTCGCCCCTGCTGGTCCATTCGCTCCATCAAGTTGACAAGCAAGTCAGCCGGATTTTGATACGTCTCATCCTTATGCGCAGTGTCTTGGGCATAGCGATAAATTTGCGCTTCTTTACGGCGGCACACGGAAATCATGGTGGGCATCCCCAAGGCATCAAGACAGGACTGAAAAAATTCACTCGTCTTGCTCACGATCATGTAAGTAGAAAACTTATTCGCCATTATCATCGTCTCCTAATATCTTTTATGAGATTCTGTTAACAACAAAGAAACCGCTTTATCCCTGCGCCATGTAGGAAGAAGTCCTTTGCGTCTAGCCTTACGATAGGTAGCCGGATCAGCGTACCCCAACGCTCGGGATGCGGCGGAATGAGACCCAAAAATGTCAAGCAGCTTTTTAAAAATGTCTTTGTCAGAGTTTTTTTTCATATGCGTTAAGTTAGGTCAAAATGATCTAACTTGCAAGATCAATTTTTAACCTAGAGGATAACAAAAAAATGACGCACATTATAGACATGAATGAACACACACAATATGGCTACGAGGTTGAACGGGCAATAGTTACTGAGATAGTAGACAGGTACATGCAACAAGGCATGAAACATGTTGAATTTGCTCGTCTATTATATGGCAACGATAGCACAGCCCCAACAAAATGGCGCAGAATACGCAACACATCGCCCACAGGAAAGCCACAAGGGTTCCCTGTCCATGAAGCAGTTGCAGCAGCACAGATATTGGGGATGGATTATTATTCTCTGGTCTTTCTCGTTGAGGAAAGACTCAAAATGATTCGGGCTTAGTTACAATCAGCATACCTTTTCACTTTGGTTGTCCACCTGCTCTGTAGCTTCTTGCAATTCCGAAGCAAGTAATTCCAGCATGACTTTTATCCCACTTTCGCACCCTTTTGCTAAAGCCTTCAGAGCTTCCGCGACTCGATATTGTCTTTCAATTGGATCGATCATCTAATTCCCTACTCCCTTATCCGTTAGGTTTTAAGATATAGCTCATGTCTATTTTGAAAGGCTGTGCAATTTTTATGACAATAAAATGTTCTACTCGTCTAGGTCATTTTGTCTTTTTTTTTATTGACGACTAGATCAAATTGACCTAGATTCATTTCAACGACACACCAAAACGGCGAAGCAACTCGCGGCAAACGCCCGACAAAGTAGCCTGGTGGGTTGAAAAAGTTCTTTGAAAATGGATGTGTGGGGAAGGCCCCGACAGCGTTAAGTCAAAGTCCGAAGACGATTCGGACAGCCTTAGCCAATAAAAGCACCGCTTGGACGCAGTACAAAATGGCAAAAAGGTACGACATGCGTACTCCTTTTAGGATTTGATGGGCGCGCAATTGCACCCTCCGTCTCCTTTGGCTGTGCTGTCGGAGCCTTCAAACCCATACATCCCTTTTCAGAAAAGCACAAAAGGCGGCCACGGCTGCGCCGACCCGGAACGGGCGGAGACTGGAGACAGGTTCTTTGACAGGAAAATATTTGAGGATGGCCCCGGCTGTTTCTGCAATTACTTGCCAGCTTGAATCCGGGCAAGTTCAATGAACACGATGAAAACATTCAGCATAATGCTGATGAAATCAGCTTCGCTCATTGGCACTCCCTCCTTGGTTAAGATGTCGCGCAAAAAAAGCGCGGTCCGTCTCCTTGGGGTTATGCCGGGGCCGTCCTCTCAATATCGACTTGCCAAGAAAAAGCAAAGTCGGTGCCCCTTGAGGTAAAGAGCATACACCTCCTGAACAGGGGCGAGGTGACCCCAAGCCATACCCACCTCGCCCCGCCCCAAGGGCCACCGACGACGCCAGGAGACGGAATAATGCCCTATTGCCGATTGTGCCACCGCCCCTTGAAGGACGCAGAGTCCATACGGAGGGGATACGGTCCCAAATGTTTTGCCAAAAAAAACGGCAAACAGTGCGGACTCGGGCCACAAGGCAAACGCCATCACCGCACTCCTGACGATAAAAAACAACTCAAGCTACCACTGGAGTGACACCATGTTTCTTGCCAGATTCCAGACAAAGACAGGCCCGGCGGCATTGCCGATAGACCGGGCTACCGTTGTCGAGGGGATGCGCCTCAATGATTTCAACGGCGATAGGACAGTCAAGGCAATCAACAATCTGTCCAGAGGCATCCCGGTAATCGTTGGAGAATGTGTAATCGAAAAAATCAACCGCAAGTCTCCCCGCTGGAACTGAGGCGCACACCATGGCCGACTTCGATGCAACTCCGTGCGCGGTTTTTCCGAAACAGGCAGGGAAAAAGAGTGCTTTCACGCTCCGTCTTTTTCCCGGCAACAGCCGGGAAACGTGGGCCAAGCACGGCGGCACCCGCGATAATTTTCGCGTGGCTATCAACGGCCAATACTACCGCACCAGCGACCGCAAGTTCATTTTCTTTTCCCGCGAGGCCGTGGAATGGATGATCCGCCAACACGCCCTTGCCTTGCTCGGCATCCTCGGCCCTTGGCCGCAGGAATCGGCACGCCCCGACCTGCCGCGAGGCGCTAAGGTTTGGTGGTTCAAGGCGGAGAAAGACGGCAGCGGCGTCATGGACTGCGATACGGGCGGAGAAACGATGATCGAGACGTTTACCCGCACCGAGCCATTCCAGGCCGAGCATAATGAGTGGAAGGCCTACGTCATGGGTAGCCGTGCCCCGATATCGCTGACGAAACTGCACCCGAGGACATAATGACCAAAACAACACAGCCAGTACCGAACAAGCGGATTTGTGCAATCTGCAAAACAGAATTTATTCCGGGCAACTGGTGCGCCAAGACATGCAGCCCTGAATGTGGCCGAATACTCAATGCCAGGAACAACAACAGCGCAATCCGTAGAGAGAGGCGCGGCGTATACGTCCCAAACGGTACACCGAATCCTGTCAACCTTGAATTTAATTCCTTGGCCGTTTTCCCCTTTGGCCTCAACGACCGTCGGATCACGCCGGAGAGTCCAGATTTCAATCCGTTCCACGGTCCGTGCGGCAAACCGTTAGCACAATGGCCTCCTGCTCAACCAGAAAACAAACCAGCCCAAGGCATCGTGGACGTATAGCATATTTTGGGGAATGGCCCCGAATCGAGGGGGGCCGGGGTCGTACTGTGCGACAAGGCGAATATTGTGAGCCTATTAGGCCCGGTCCCTCTCATACAACTAGGAGTTTTGCGACATGACCAAAGAAGAACTGATCCAAATGATCGAAGAAATACCGGACTGCTACGAAATAAATTTTGGGGGCGAGTTCACCATCAAAATTGATCGGAAACAAGGCGAAGCCGTTGCCGGTTTTAGATCGGCAAAAAAAGAATCGTTTGTTGCGATGTCTGGTGGACCGGCCCCGTGTCAGGAAATGGACGCCTGTCCGTTCTACAACCCCGCATAGTTTGAGAGGTACGTGGATATGAATAAATGCGAAATAAAACAGATGGTGGACACCATCAACAAGGGCGATCGCCTTGGCCACAAGTTTTTGCAACATGTCGCCGACACGCTTGAGTTGCTCGAAAGCGACAACCTCCATGTGCGGAAAATCGCCGAGCAGCGCGGTCAGGACATTATCAGGCTCACAACTCAGTTGGAAACGTCCCAAGACCTCCTGTCTATTTTGAGGCTCGACGTCGAGTCAATGGACTCTGACCGGACCTATGAAGATTTTGGAAAAGATATGGAACGGCTCTTGTCGAGCGACGAAGTTTACGAGCAACTGCACTGGGAAAATGTGAGGATTCTTGAGGCCGTGACAGGCAAGCCCTACGAGCCTGGATATTTCAAAGACAAATTCACGGGAAATGGAGGGTAGTACCACAATGTCTATCAAAACATGGATGGCAAAAGGCTCTGTGGCTCTCAATATGATGAATGGGAATCAGACTCAGCATCGTATTCCA
>NZ_WUEH01000033.1 GCF_010468615.1 Pseudodesulfovibrio sp. JC047
CTCTTGGTCTGTTCCCGTTTCTCGGCTTCCAGTCTGCCGATTTCGTAGTAGGCAACCTCGTCCGGGGTCAGCAATTTGTAGCCCGTGCCTTCCAATGCGGCTTCGGCCAGGGCCGGGCTGCCGGTGATCTCGGTAATCGCTGCAAGAAAATGCAGCGGCGTGGGACGATCCTCTTTGGAGGGTGCGGCCCAATTGTTGATCTGATGGACGGATATTTCGTGCCCGGTCAGCCGGGACAGCTCCTCGGCCACCACATCACGCGACAGACCGCACCCCTTGAGAGCCGCGTTCAGGGCGTCTTTGACAGGCTCAAACGTCCGCAAAGAGCCACTTTGCAGCCGTTGTGAAGGCAGGCTGGACATGGGCAGTGTCATTTGCACCATGCGCGTGTCTAATTTTGACCGTCGATTAGACATTGCATCCCTGTCCTGTGGTAGGTATAGAAAGGATCATGAGCTTATGCTCCGATGGCGGTGGCAAATTCTTTGTGGTTGGCAATTTTGCCATGCTTCAACCCGAGAAGAACGGCGGCATTGTGAGATTCGCCGCGAATACCCTTTTTACGACCGTTAAGGAGGTCGCTGACAGTGTTAGGATTCAAGCCGTTGGATTTTGACCACCGAGCAATTGAAAGTCCTTGTTCTTCAAGCTTGGCTCTTGCTTCTTTAGGAGTAAGGAGTCGTGAAGAATTTTTTTCCGATATTTGCCAAGGGGTATCAATAGATACATTTACAAAGGGGGAAATAATACACATGAGATCCTCCACAATTAAGCATTCATGGCAGTGGCGAGTTCCTGATCATTCACGATCTCGCCATCCTTAAGGCCGAGGGTCACCGCGATCCTGTGCGTCTGTCCGCGTGTCGGATTGCGCCGTTTGGCAAGAACCTCATAGACAAGATTCGGGGGGAAGCCATTGGCTACCGCCCACTGAGAAATGGAGATACCTTTGCGTCTAAATTCAGCCCGAACTTCTTCGGAGGTACGAATCATCGGATAATCCTTTGGGTTTTCTTTTTTTGTGTTCGTTTGTGTGAACTCGTTTTTATTTTGTGTGAATTTGTTATGTCCCCAAACGGTCTCTTTGTCAAGAGACTTTTTGGTCTAATGGAGAACAATGCCCTCTGATACCTTAGGTCAGCGGATTACCTGTATTCGAGGTAATATCCGTCAAGAAGATTTTGCCCAACATTGCGGCATAAGCAGGAAAACATTAATTCGCTATGAAAAAAACGAGCGAATGCCTCCTGCCGATTTTTTACAAATATTAATCAAAGATTTTGGAGCTGACCCGCAATGGTTGCTCATGGGGGGGCTTCCCCCAAAAGGACTCAATCCGCGGGAGTCTGCTCTCATTGCCAACTACAGAGCCAGCCCCGAAGAAGGACGTCGGAGTTTGGAAACGACGAGCGCTCTGCTGGCGAAATCGCAGACGGGGAAAAACGTGAAAAAGGCAGGTTAAGCGGTCGGGTGGACCGCTAGGATATTGTATTCGGATGAGAGGGCCAGCTGGTGGGTGGCTATATAAAAATTGAATATATAAAAGTGGAGACACCAATGAAATTGGCCTGGATAGCTTTGGCGGTGTTGTTGGTTGGTTGTAGCAGCCAGCGTGAAATGGCGGATTGCAAAAAGCTTGTCTTTGATTTTGAGAAAAAAATTTTGGCTCAGGATACAACCATGAACACCGCCTATGCCCCTTTTCAGCGGGCTTGTGCCAATCTGTCAGCCTCCAATATACCCGTTACTGCTAAAGCAGCCATTAAAGCAGCAGAACAATGTAATTATGCTATTTATCAAATTGATATCCCGAATAATATCCCGAAAGAATTGAATGATATTTTGGTACAAACAAGAAATTCTGCAGCGGCATCATGTTTTGCCAGAGGAAAAATCGCCGGGAATATTTTATATCAATTAACCAGGGAAGGTAAAAGATACTCGACTGTTGAAAAATTAAGGGCTGAGTATATGAATTTTCATGTCCAAGCGGGTGTAGGACTTAATCTTGCCAAGGAAATGGTAGGACTTACGGAATTGTCCAGCGAACAAGAAAACGGAAATGACCCCGTGTTCACTTTGACCTTGCCCTCGGACACGCCTAAGGAAACCATCAAACTTGTCCGTAATTCCGTTCCTGCCTTTGAAAAGTATCTTCCTGGCCTGTTCAAATATCAGGACTCCATGACATTTCGGGGAGTCGATTCCCATTATCCATATTGGTCTGCCCCTGATTCCGGTCTGCCGGAGGACACGAGCGTGACTTGGCTAAAATTTGTAGTGGCCGACGACGGCGGAACAATTCCAAGTGAATATCGCGCTTGGGGGCACCACATAAAAATAGGTATTGTCGAGTCCGGTGAGGCCCTGGTCTTGCAAAAGGCACAGGCAAAGTCTGTATTTTTAGATCGTCCATTCCCCGCATCGGGGGAGGACTTGGTCATGCAAATTCAATAAGGGGCCTTAATGTGAGAAGCTCCTTTTTTTAGATTAATGGTAAGCGGTCAGGCGGTCCGCTATATGATTGTGCCGGGGTGAGGGTCCTGTGCAGAATGATGGAAACTGTAACGTGCGTTACTGTTTTGGAGGACAAGGAATGGCTATTTTGAAAAAAATGGAAGTTGCTGTGATCAATATTACTACCCACCCTCATACCCCGAAAAAATACGTACAGCTCTTCCGCGACGCATTCAAATTGAAGTATCCCGTAGGCTACCGTGGGGTTGAAAGTTTTATTCTTAATAAACCTATCTCTATTGTAAAAAAGAAGCCCTTAAAGGGCCTTTCTGGACATTTTCATAAATTTACAGAGATAGATACCCACGGTGACTGGCTGAATTTATTGAAACTGGAAGCTGTTACCTCTGAAGACGGTGAGCCGGTTATTAATATTCCAGAAGAGATGAAACCCAACCTTAAAACAGCTCCTTTTGTTTTTTTGCCAAGGGGACACCGTTTATTCTTTCCATCTAGAGATGGTAAAGTCACATTCTCCCCTCAGCTTATTGCCAAATCCTTGATGAATTTATTTTCTCATGAGCAAATCAGAGAGTCATATGGCGATGTCACAGTTACGGTTGAAACAGAAAAAGAAACGATTAATCATATTTTAAAGATTCCAGCGTTGACCAAGCTCTTTGTGGACGTCACTTTGCCAAATCCGGATGATTTTTCAGGAGATGAAAAACATGCGTTAGAGAGAATGCAAAAGCAACACGCACGAAAAATACAAATAGCCTTGACTGGGGCCAAAGCTGAAGGGATCAAACCGGATGCCGACACAAAAGGTTTTATGAAGCTATCTACTTCAAACGGCTATGTAAAAGCGGAAGGATATGATGCAGAATCAAAGAAGGTAGAGAAAAGCACCTCGGATCATCCTGTCGTGTTCGACGATTATTATCCTGCTGAAAAAAGCTCGTTATCCCGTGTAAAGGCTATCGCAAAAAAACATCTTCAGAGGTTCACCAGGCGCAATGAAGCATAATCAGTGTAAACTCAATTTCCTGCTCAGGCATTGGAGGCGGCATTGCCCCAAGGTCCTGCGTATATATTGGGAAGCGTATGGAGGGTGGGCGGCTCTTTGGAAGTCCGCCTATCTCTGGTGCGCTGCGGGCACAACTGTTTTGTGTTTATGTTTCAGGGTTGAATCTTTTCTGTGGGACGAGGCGGCAGTGTCGATCCTCCCGGATATTTTAGGTTTCTCTCTTGGCGGCTATGTAATCATGGTCGGATTCGGTGATACAGAGTTCATTGAAGCTCTTAGAGGAAGAGAGTCTAAAGAAAGTGGCCCGTCAATTTACATGAAGATTAATGCTACATTTGTACACTTTATTGTCGTTCAAGCTATCACCTTGTTTATGGCCTTGGCGTCCAGTGCCATGGGGATATCGGCACACCCCCTTGTCTCTTTGGTTGGAACGTTTTTTTTGTTTTATGCGATAGTGACAATTCTTGCCGCCACATTCGGCGTACTTACTTTTGCAAATTGGTACGATCAAAAACCAAAAGATTAACCTTTAAATTTAATAACATCCAAGGCCACCCAACCAGGTGGCTTTTTTTTACCTCACCCGTTTTAGTAACACCCGTTACAATACACTTTTTTCCAAACCACCTACCGTTGCCTCTCTTGCTCCTTCTAAAGGAGGCGGTCCGGTGGTTTGCTGATTTCTGGCTGGGCCGCCTCCGTAAACTTCAAGCGGAGGCCCGTTGTGAAATTGCCCCGAATGTCCCTGACAACTGTTCTTGCCGTTGCACTGGTTGCAATGGTGGCTTTGATCTCCCCGCAACAACTCGGCGTCATTGTATACAAGGTTGCCCTGGTCGTACTGGCCGGTGTGGCCGGTTATGGCCTTGACCGTGCGCTGTTCCCGTATGCCCGTCCTCACAAGTTCGACATTGACGGCCTCCTTCTGGAGGAAGCCAAAGAGCTGACCAACGATCCCGAAACAGTCATCGTACTTGATTCGGCCAATGAATGGATTCCCTTTGTCGCTGCCCAGCTCCGGCGCGCCGCAATCGTGTGCGCCGCCATGCTCGCCGTGGGGCTGGGGCTGTAATATGTTTCGTCGTCATTTTGATCTGTGGCTGGCGGTCTTTGTTGCCCTGGCCGCGTTGCTCTGTTGGATGTCCTCGGCCCGTGCCCTGGATATCCCCGACCGAGCCTACAAATACCGTTCGACATTAATCCGCTGCGCCCGTGTGGAATGGGGGTTGGCTGCTCCCGTTGCCACATTCGCCGCGCAGCTCCACCAGGAAAGTCTTTGGCGCGCTGATGCAAAATCTCCTGTGGGTGCCGGTGGCCTGGCGCAGTTCATGCCCCCCACGGCCAATTGGCTGCCCGAGGTGGCCCCGCAGGTCGGCAAGGCCGATCCGTTCAATCCGGGATGGGCGTTACGCGCCCTGACCGCCTACGACCTGTGGCTCTGGAAACGCATTCAGGCAACCACGGGTTGTGACCGTATGGCCATGACCCTGTCCGCCTACAACGGCGGGCTGGGCTGGCTTCGCCGAGACGTCAGACTAACCAAGACCTTAGGCCTCAATCCCCGCCTCTGGTGGAAGCATGTGGAGACGGTCAACGCTGGTCGTGCCAAATGGGCCATCAAGGAAAATCGCGGCTATCCTCGCCGCATCCTGTTTTTGCTCGAACCCCTCTACGAAAAGGCCGGATGGGGCAAAGGAGTGTGTCCATGATTTTCAACGCCATGGCACTGGCCGGTGGCGGCTGGAAAAAAGCCGCCTTCGGTTTGGGTGCCGTCATCCTCATGGCCGTGCTTGTGGCCCTGGCCGCATGGCGCGGGTATCGGGCCGGATACGCTGCCTCTGATCTGGAACGGCAAGCCGAGGTGGCCGCGATCCGCGCGAGTCATTCCCAGGCATTGGCGACTGCGGAGGCAACGGCCCGTCAACGGCTGGAAACCGTCACGGCCCACGCCCACAATATAGAACGCCAGTATTTGGCAGCCAAGAAAACTATTGCCAAACAATCCCAAGAATTGACCAACCAAAGGATCGCCCATGCGAGTCAAGACGTTGATACTGCTGATGGCACTTGCCGTTTTGGTCCTGAGTGGGTGTGCGCATACAACGCTGCCCTCGGTACCGATAACAGTTGTGACCCCCTGTCCAGAACCGCCTCCGGTTCTGTTGGAGAAAACGGAACCACCCAGGCCGTTGACACCGGGATACTTCAGGGAGGTCCGGCAGTGACCCCCGAAGATATTTTAGCCCATGCCCGAGACTATGGGCAATGGGCTCGCGCCATGCAAGCTCAGTGCAACGCGCTTATTGATTGGGCCACCGGACTTCAAGCAAAAGAGGTCCGACCATGAGTGTAGAGACCTCCGTCGTATCCTTTCCCGTGTGGCAATTGACCAGCATGGGCATAACCGTGCTGCTTGCCTTTTTCGGCTTTGTCTTCACCATCTGGAAAACCGTCACCGCTCTCCGTGATCGTGATGCCAAGGATGCAAAGAAATGTGCGGCCAAGGCTGTGGCCAAGGCCAATGAAAACGAGAAAAGTATCCTCGGCCTGCGGGCCGAATTGCCCATCGAATATGTCCGGCGTGAAGACTGGATACGTAATCAGACCATCATCGAGGCCAAGCTGGACGGTCTTGCCGACAAACTAGACAACCAGGGAGGATGCCGTGGTTGATCCCGCACGCGTCCGGCGCGAACACATGCGCTGGGTACTCATTCTCACTCTGAATAACGCCCGCCCCATGGGGTGCCATGACTCCGTTGCTTTGGCGACTATCCAGGGCGTCTACCCCGATGCAACCGAATTGGAAGTCCGCCGCGAGCTGGATTACCTGGCCGAACGGGAATTGATCGATCTGGACAAGAAACCGGACGGCCGCTGGATAGCCAAGCTCAACCGCCTTGGCGTTGATCTGGCCGAGTACACCATTGATTGCGAACCCGGCATCGCCCGGCCTGAAAAATACTGGTCGTAGCCATGCCGCGTCGCTCTGCCGTTGATATGCTCCCCAAAGAAGTCAAGGAATGGCTCGACCGTGCCTTGGCCGATGGGGGCTTTGCCGACTACCGTCTACTGGCTGATGAACTCAAGGACCGTGGATTCGAAATCTCCAAATCGGCCGTCCATCGGTATGGTCAGAAGTTTGAAGATCGCCTCGCTTCGCTCAAGCTGGTGACCGAACAGTCTCGTGCCATTGTCTTGGCCAACCCCGATGATGACAACGCCATCAATGATGCCCTCATGCGTCTGACGCAGGAGAAATTATTTGGGATACTTATGGAAATGGAAGTCGATCCGTCTAAAATCAACATGGCCGGTATTACCCGTTCAATTGCAGAATTAGGCCGTGCTTCTGTGACTCAAAAAAAATGGATGGCTGAAGCCCGTGAACAGGCTCGTAAGGAAGCCGAAGAACAAATGGTAAAAGCCGTTGAAGAAGCAGCCAAGAAAGATGGCGGTAAGACTTCTGCCGAAGATGTCCTCTCACACATTAAAGCCATCTATCGAGGTGAAGCATGAGCGGCATTCTTCATCCGTTTCAACGTCAGTGGGTGGACGACAAGTCCCGTTTCAAGGTGGGCATGTTCGCCCGCCAAACTGGCAAGACGTTTTCCTCAACACTGGAGATTGCCGAGGACATCATTGAGCATGATATCCGTAAGGAGCGGTCACGTTGGGTCATTCTGTCACGCGGCGAACGGCAAGCAAAAGAAGCCATGGATGAGGGCTTGAAGCTGCACCTTCGCGCTTTGGGAACGGCTTTTGAGCATTTTGAGGAAGATTCGGGGTATCGCTATGAAGACGGTTCCAGCATCAAATCGCAAGAAGTCATGCTCAATAACGGTAGTCGAGTTACGGCACTGCCTGCCAACCCGGATACGGCTCGCGGGTTTTCCGCCAATGTCTTTCTGGATGAATTCGCCTTCCATGCCGATTCGCGCAAGATTTGGTCCGCACTTTTCCCCGTAATATCCAAGCCTGGCCTCAAACTGCGTGTGGTTTCCACGCCGAACGGAAAAGGGAACAAGTTCTATGAACTGATGACTGATGCCAAGCTGGGCAAAGTCTGGAGCCGCCATAACGTTGACATTTATAAGGCTGTCGAACTCGGCCTTGACCGCAATATTCAGGAACTTCGGGACGGAGTTGGTGACGACGATGCGTGGGCCCAGGAATATGAACTCAAATGGCTTGACGAAGCCTCGTCTTGGCTTTCCTACGACCTCATCGGCGGCGTTGAGCATGAACGAGCTGGCATCCCGGCCAACTATACCGGCGGTCCGTGTTTTGTCGGCGTCGACATCGGCATCCGGGGAGACCTCTTTGTCATTTGGGTATTTGAAAAAGTCGGCGATGTGCTCTGGACCCGTGAGGTCATTGTCCGCAAACGTATTTCATTTGCCGAACAGGATCGGCTTCTTGATGAAGTCTTTGCCCGATATCACGTTGTGGCCTGTCGCATGGACCAGACTGGCATGGGTGAAAAACCGGTTGAAGACGCCAAACGACGCCATGGTCAAGTGCGAGTTCAAGGAGTCCTGTTCAACCCGGCCACCAAGCTCTACATGGCCTCGCTTGGCAAAGAGGCTTTTGACGACCGGACGCTCCGTATCCCGCTTGGTGACACCCCATTAAGAAACGACCTTCATAAACTTCGTCGAGAAAGCACCCCGACCGGGTCGCCTCGCTTCGTAGCGGAATCTGACGCATCGGGGCATGCCGACCGTGCTTGGGCATGTTTTCTCGGTTTGGCCGCGGCCGATGCAGGGCAAGAAGTCTTCGCCTACGAGGGAGTCTCCAAACACGCCCCCAATGAAAATCACGACAGTATTGAACGACCCGTGCGGGTGACCGCCGGATTCAGCCGAGGTATTATCTGATGTCCAAGACTCCCATCCTTTACGATCATCGAAACCGACCCATCGTCAAATCCGAGCTACGGCAGGAACACGCCGCACCGTCACTGACCGGCGTCCGTTCCATTTGGGACAGTGGCTCCATTGCCCAGGGATTGACCCCGCAACGCCTTGCCCGTGTCCTCCGGGACGCGGCCGAGGGTGATGCCAGAGAATATCTGTTGCTGGCCGAAGAAATGGAAGAACGGGATATGCACTATGCCTCGGTCATGGGGACACGGAAACGTGCCGTGGCCGGGATCGACCCCACGGTCATTCCCGCCAGCGACGATAAAAAGGATATCGAGATAGCGGACGCTGTCCGGGCCTTGATCGAAGAACCTGAATTTCCCGGTTTGATTACCGATCTTTTGGATGGCCTGGGCAAAGGTTATTCCGCGTGTGAAATAATGTGGGAACTGTCCGACTCCAAATGGACACCCAGGAAATACGTCTGGCGCGATCCCCGCTTTTTCGTCTTTGACCGTGAATCCAGACAAAAGCTCCGCCTTCTGGAAGATGGAGCCACATTCGAAGGGGTACCGCTCCCGCCATTCAAGTTTATCGTCCATATGCCGCACCTGAAATCGGGCATTCCAATCCGCTCCGGTATTGCTCGGCTGGCTGCGGTCAGTTGGATGTGCAAGGCGTATTCTTTGGCCGACTGGATGGCCTTTGCCGAGGTCTTTGGTATGCCGCTGCGCCTGGGCCGATATGGTCAGGACGCCACGGACAGGGATAAGGAAATACTCAAGATGGCCGTGGCGAACCTGGGTACTGATGCGGCCGCGATCCTGCCCGATTCCATGCGCATTGAATTTATTGAAGCGGCAAAGTCCGCAGGCGGCCCGGAGTTGTTCCCGCGCCTTGCCGAGTTCCTTGATCGTCAGATTTCAAAGGGCGTACTGGGTCAGACCATGACCACGGATGACGGTAGTTCTCAAGCTCAGGCCAACGTGCATAACGATGTACGGCTCGACATTAAGAACGATGATGGCCGACAGGTTGGGGCCACGGTCAACCGCGATCTGGTCAAGCCGTTTGTGGATCTCAATTATGGGGTTCAGGCTCGATACCCGCGTGTCAAGATCAAGGAAGAAGAACCCGAAGATATCAAAGCTTTGGCCGATGTGCTTGCCAAAGTGGTACCACTCGGCAATATCGGCATCGAGGCTCGGGCGGTCCGTGAAAGGCTCGGCTTTCCAAACCCGACCGAAGGGGCGGAGTTGATCGGAACCGTTCCGACTTCGTCACCGGCCATCAACCGCGCCATCAATCGGGCCGGAACAAGCCGAATCGACCCGGACGCCGAGTTGAATCAACTTGCTCAGGAGGTCATGGACGAGTGGGAAGAGATTCTCGACCCGATGGTCAATCCCGTACAGGCATTGGCTGATCGATGCGCTGATTTTGAGGAGTTTCAACGAGGCCTGAGTGATTTGGTTTTGTCCATGGATGATGAACGATTCATTCAGTCCCTTGCAGCGGCCAGCTTCAAGGCGTGTGGCTTGGGCGACGTCGAGGGCTAGACCATGGCAGTAAAGTTCGTAAGGCGTCCTCCCAAGGAATCCCTGGAATGGTTTCGCGCCAAAGGCATGAAGCCGGGGTTTGATCACCGCGATGTCTGGCGCGAGGAACATGCCACCGCATTCACCGTGGCCAAGGCCACCAAGATGGATATTCTGAAAGACATCCGCTCCGAGGTGGATCGCGCTTTGGCCGAGGGACGGACCTTCCGCGACTTCGCCAAAGATTTGAAACCCACACTCCAAAAAAAAGGATGGTGGGGCGAGAAGGAAATGGTTGATCCTCTGACCGGGAAAAGGCGCACGGTGCAGCTCGGCAGTACGCGACGCCTCAAGATTATTTATGAGACCAACATGCGCACGGCCAGAAGTGCCGGGCAATGGGAGCGCATTCAACGCACCAAGTCCGGCCTGCCGTATCTCTTATATCAACTCGGTCCGTCCAGGGAACACAGGCCAGAGCATGTTTCCTTTCACGGTCTGTTGCTGCCGGTGGATGATTCCTTCTGGGCAACTCACATGACGCCCAACGGCTGGGGCTGCAAGTGCCATGTCCGGCAGGTCTCCAAGGCTGAACACGACCGGCTGAAACGCAATGGAGTTCGGGCGCCAGCGCCGGAGCAGGTCATTAACCCGGAAACCGGGCTGCCCACCGGACACAGGGTGCAATCAAGCGTTCCGGTACGAACCGAAGCCCCGGCACTCAAAAGCCGTGAATGGGTGAATAAACGAACCGGTGAAGTGCATCAGGTGCCGTTTGGCACTGATCCGGGTTGGAATTACAACCCCGGACAAACGGGACGCCTCAACAAATCCCTTGAGTTTGCCGGTGACAAGATGGCCATGGCTGGCGGCGAGGCCAGTGCCATATCCAAAAAACTCGTGTTTGAAACTCTGGGAACTTGGGCCGAATCACCAAAGGCCAATTTCCCTATCGCGGTTATGAGCGAGGCAGACGCCGCACGGATCGGAGGCGGGACGCGGCTGGTTCAGTTCTCGCCGGAAACCTTGGAAAAACAACTCAAGCGGCATCCGGAACTGGCTTTCGAGGAATACACCTTTGTCCAAGACGCGATTGATTATGGCGAGACGATTCAGGACGGCGCACGGACTTTGGTCTATCTGCTTGAAGAAGAGGGCTATGTCTCGGTGGTCAAGGCCACCAAGTCCGGTAAGGCCCTGTTCATGACATCCTTCCGGCGCTTGTCGTCTGACGTGGGCAAGCGGGATCGGGAGATTATCCGCCTGCGTAAAAAGCAAAAGTAAAACCCCTCGCCGAGGCAAGGGGTTTTACTTCGCTGGCTGGCAGGGCCTCCCACCCGGTTAAACCGGAAACCCTGCATAGCACTCCGGTGCAAGCACCGTGTTACGGCCGGGAGAATCATCACCGTGTCGCAACCAGCTTGAAATCATAATACGCATTCACGGTGGTCACGTCAAACCGAAGGCGCAAAATTTGCCCTACAACGCATTTCGCCCCTCTGCGGTGTCCCATCTATAGAATTTCTAGAGAAAATGCGTACACGGGCGTTCATGAATCGTTTTGAACGCCGTTGATCGCCTGCATCCGCCAACGTTTTGTCACCCTTTGACCATCCCCATCTGCAAACCCCATCGATTTAGTAACGTCTGTTACAGGACTTGCTCCTGTCCGCCTGCCATGCTGTCGCCATGAAACATCTTCTCTTAGCCCTCAATGTCGAGCTGTCCGCCGTTGTTCCCGAATGGGTCGAACTGATTCCAGCTGGCCCCGTGGTCAAGGGACGCGATGACCGTGAATGGAAATTCGGTGACTACGAAATGTTCCATGTCCTGAATCGGTTTGAGTTCTTTGATCTGGATGTGGTCATTGATCGTGAGCACGCCACAGAACTCAAAGGGGTGGCTGGCGAGGAAGCGCCCGCTGCCGGTTGGATCAAGGAGCTGGAAGATCGAAACGGCGCTTTATGGGGGCGGGTGGAATGGACGCCTCGCGCCCGTACCCAGATCGAAAACCGTGAGTACCGCTACCTCTCTCCCGTTTTTTCCTACACCAAGGAAGGCCGCGCGATCCGTGTCCTGGAATCCGCAGGTCTGACCAATAAACCCAACCTTCGCCTGACCGCGTTGAATCGGCAGGCGGCAAACATGGAGGAAGACACCATGAAAAAGGCATTGTGCCGTCTGCTCGGATTGCCGGAAACGGCATCCGATCAGGAGATTCAAAACGCTGTTTCCAAACTCAAGGGAGATTTGGATACGGCAACCAACCGGGCCATGCCCGAAGAATTGCTTTCCATCCTTGGCCTCGAAAAGGATGCCGGTACCGACAAGATCGTAGCCCAGGTCAAGACGATGATTGGCGACGACAAGGCCATGAACAACATTCAGGGCCTCGGTGCCAGCCTCGACCTGACCAAGTACGTGCTCCGATCGGATTACGATCTGGCTATCAACCGCGCTGAAACGGCCGAGTCCGAGGTCAAGGAACAACGCGAGGCCGACCTCGAAGGAAAGATTGGGACCGCCGTCAATTCGGCCATCAAAAACGGGAAAATTGCCCCGGCCAGCAAGGACTTCTACGTGTCCATGTGCCGCAAAGAAGGTGGCCTGGATGAATTCCAGAAATTTGCCGATTCCGCGCCCCAGGTCATCGAAGACCCCAAGCTGCCCAATGAACCTGAATCCGGCAACGGTTCTCTGTCCGATGACCAGAAAGCCATGTGCCGCAACCTTGGCATTTCCGAAGAGGATTTCGTCAAGTCCCTCAAGGAGGACAAGTAAATGTCCCTGACCGCAGACCGTAATACCAACATGCGCGACGGTGAACTCTTCAAGTTCCCGGTCGCTGCCGCCGTGATCATTTTTGCCGGATCCATGGCTGCCTTGAACGCCGACAGCAATCTTGTTCCGGCCACGGCCACGGCCGCGCTCAAAATCGTGGGCCGCGCCGAAGAAGCCGTCGACAACCGTAACGGCGCAGCTGGTGAGCTGGATTGCGAAACCCGTCGCGGTTGCTTTTGCTACGCCAACAGTACCGGCGGCGATGAGATCACGCGCGCGGACATTAACGCCACCGCCTATGTGGTGGACGATGAAACCTTGGCCAAAACCGATGGCACCGGCTCCCGTCCGGCTGCCGGAACCATCATGGACGTGGATGATCTCGGCGTCTGGGTAAAAATCTAGGAGACTCGACATGATTATTAATCATGGGACTCTGAATGCCCTGTTCACGGGCTTCAAGACCATATTTAACAAGGCATTCGAAGGGACGCCCAGCGATTGGGAAAAATTGGCCATGATCGTGCCGTCCTCCACTTCTCAGGAAGTCTATGCATGGCTCGGTGCCACGACCGGCTTTCGCGAATGGCTCGGCGACCGCGTCATTCAGGCGCTCAAAAGCCACAAATTCACCATCGTCAACCGGACCTTTGAAAACACCGTTGGCGTTCCCAGGGAGGCCATCGAGGATGATCAGTTGGGCGTTTACAACCCGATGGTTGCCAACCTTGGCTATGACACTCAGACCTTTCCCGATTTGCTGATCTTCGGTCTGCTCAAGGACGGATTCACCGGCCTTTGCTATGACGGCCAGCCCTTCTTTGATGCCGATCACCCCGTCTACGATCCCGAAACAAAAAAAGAAGTCAGCGTATCCAACGTGCAAGCCGGTTCTGAAGCTCCGTGGTTCCTGTTGGATGTTTCCCGGCCCGTAAAACCGATCATCTTCCAACAGCGCCGTAAGTTCGATTTCGTCTCCATGACTGACAAGAAAGACCGCAACGTCTTCATGCAGAAGGAATATGTCTACGGCGTGGATGGCAGATGCGAGGCCGGTTATGGCCTGTGGCAGATGGCCCATGGCTCCAAGGCCCCGCTGAACACGACCAACTACAAGGCCGCTCGTGCCGCGCTCATGTCCATGAAGGGCGACAATGGCAACCCGCTGGGCATTCGTCCCACGCTGTTGGTCTGCGGCCCCGGTAACGAAGGAAACGGCCTGGAAGTTCTCAAAGCCGAACGTGATGCCAACGGTGCAACCAATGTCTACCGCGACACCGCCGAGCTGCTGGTCACTCCGTGGCTCGCTTAATGGAGGGCTCTATGAAGTTCATTGAGATTACCTCCAAGCGTGAAGGTTTCCGCCGGTGCAACGTGCGCCACTCTACTACGACCTCCCGGCATGAGCACGACAGATTCACTCCCGACGAGTTGAAGACGCTTAAAAGCGACCCCCAGCTCATTGTCGTGGAGGTCGAGGAAAAAATAGCCAAGTCCAAAGTCGAAACCACGAAGGGCCCGCTTTTCGAAGCACCACCCATGGCAACCAAGCCGGAAAACGCTGGCGAGCTGACCGAGGCCATTGTCAAGGCCATCAGCGAGCTTGACGAGACAGCCGACTACACCATCGCTGGTACGCCCCGCGTGGCCGCTCTGGAAGAGAAGCTCGGTTACGGCGTCACCGGCGAAGAAGTGACCACCGCCTTTGAGCAGTATAAAAAGAAGGACAACGATTGATGGCCTACGCCACCACTCAAGACATCATAGACCGGTACGGCGAGGATCAACTTTTGATCCTTGCCGACCGGGACGGTGACGGCATTGCCGATGAACAGGTAACGGGCCGGGCCATTGCGGACGCTGATTCCGAAATCGATCTGCACCTGTTTAAGCTCTATGACTTGCCGTTGGCGGCCGTCCCGTCCGTCTTGGTTCAGGTCGCCGTGGATATCGCCATTTATAGAATGTGCAACTCCGACGCCCTGGTCACCGAAGAAATTCGTCGCCGCTATGAGGATGCCCGGTCGATCCTGCGTCGGATTGCCAAGGGCGAAGTACAGCTCGGATTGCCCGAACTCGAAAAATCCTCTGGCGCGGCGTCTTCCCCGGCCATCGTCAACGGGCCGCCCCGTGTGTTTAGCCGCAAGCCCGGCGGTGGATTGCCATGAGCATGGATATTCAGGTTTCAATGGACAGCCTGCACCGACTGGCTGACCGGATTGCCCAACTCGGCGATATGGACACCCGCCCGCTCATGGACGAGCTGGGCGCGGCCGTCGTCTCCCAGACGCAGCGTCGAATTGATTCTGAAAAAACAGGCCCGGACGGCGCGCCCTGGGACCCGTGGTCCGAGAGCTATGCCAAGACCCGTCATGAGGGGCATAGTCTGCTCATCGCCTCTGGAGACCTATCCGATTCCTTGGAGCATATCCTCGGAATATCCGGTGATCACGCTGAAGTCGGGTCCAATTTGGTCTATGCCGCTGCCCAGCAGTACGGCCTGGACATGAGCGTGATTGGCACCCATCGCCGGATACAAATTCCGGCGCGGCCTTACCTCGGTATTTCTACCGAAAATGAAGAAGACCTGGTTGCCCTGGTCGATGACTTTGTCGATCGTAAACTGCGGGAGATGTGATGAGTCTGGAAACTCTGCGCACCGGCATTGTCAACAACCTTGACGCCATAACCCCCGACAACGTGACGTGTGATTCACACGGCGGCCGTTTCGATGAAAAGGAATTGCGACGTGTCTCGGCCAAGGCTCCGGCGGCCTTTGTGGCCGTGCTCGGTTTTAGTGATCTGAAAGAATCCAGCGGGGCCTATGAGGCAATCGTGAGTTGGGGAATTTTCGTTGTGGCCAAGGACATGCCAAAGGCTCCCCGTGATCTGGTTGCGTTGTCCATTGTCGATGTACTGGCCCGGCACGTTCCTGAAAATACCTGGGACATGGATACCGTTCTGGGAAAGCCCGAGAGCGTCCGTGCGGACAATCTTTTTGCTGCCTCCATAGACAAAATCGGCGTGGCCATGTGGGCCATTACCTGGCGGCAGCACATGCAGCTTGGGCAGTCGTCCACCGCGGCTCTCGATATTTTTGAAACCTTTGATGCCAAGTACCCGGTTGGGACCGATGCGCCCGTAGCCGAGGACAAGGTCAACCTGCCTCAAACCGAGAATTAGGAGGAAATCCCCGTGGCCCAGAAGATACTTTACCTGAAACCGACGAAGGGGCGTGTCGTGCGTAATCCGCGCGACAACAAAGCTTTGCCCGAACACGGCAAGGCCGTTCCTGCCGTCAGTTATTGGACCCGCCGATTACGCGACGGCGATGTGGAAACGACCACGGCCCAGGCCGTGAAGAAGGCCGAAGACGCGTTGGCCAAAACTGCCAAGGAGGAATAGGCCATGCCTGTCAGCTTCAACCAAATCCCGGAGAATCTTCGGGTGCCGCTGGTTTATATCGAATTCGACAACTCCCGTGCAGTCAAAGGCACTCCGGCCGTCGAGTACAAAATGCTTGTGCTCGGTCAGATGCTTCCTTCCGGCTCCGCTGAAGAGGCCACACCCGTTCGCGTCCTGAGTGCGGACCATGCCATTGACCTCTTTGGCCGGGGTTCCATGCTGGCGGCCATGTTCACGGCCACCAAGAAAGCGGATCGTTTCATGGAAACATGGTGCATCCCGCTCAAGGATGATGCCGCCGGAGTCGCCGCGACCGGCACCATTGATTTTACGGGGGCCGCCACCGGTACCGGCGTTCTCAATTGTTATATCGCCGGTCGAAAGGTCCGGGCGTCCGTCCCGGCGCTGGCCACATCCGCGGAAGCCGCCACGGCTTTGGTCGATGCCATCAACGCCGATCTTGACCTTCCTGTCACGGCCACGGTCGCGACAGGAACCGTGACGTTGACCGCACGGAACAAGGGCGAATGCGGCAATGATATCGACATCCGTTTCAACTACTACACGGGCGAAGTTTATCCCGCCGGGTTGAGCGTTGCCGTCACAGCCATGACCAACGGCGCGGCCAACCCCGATATCACCGACGCCATTGCCGGGTTCGGCGACGAGTGGTGGAACGGTATTGTTTCTCCCTGGACTGACGGCAGCAACATGGTGGCTTTGGAAGCCGAGTTGCTGGACCGCTGGGGACCGACAAACATGAAAGACGGCATCGCCTACACCGCCATTCGCGGCACCCATTCGGAATCCGCGACCTGGGGCGATGCTCGTAATGGTCATCTGGGAACCACGATGCCCACCGGTGCGTCTCCCACGCCGCCGTGGATATGGGCCGCCGTTTATGGCGTTGTCGCGTCCGGCTCCCTGTCCATTGATCCGGCCCGGCCGCTCCAGACGCTGGTCTTGCCGGGCATCATGCCCCCGACCCAGGGCGAGCGCTGGACCATGGAAGAACGCAACCTCCTGCTATATGATGGCCTGTCCACCTTTACCGTCGACTCCGGCGGTCTTGTCCGCATCGAGCGCGCCATTACGACATATCAAAAGAATGCCTATGGCCTGCCCGATCCGAGCTATCTGGATGTCACCACACCGGCCACGCTCAGTTATATCCGGTACGCGACCCGCGCACGAATCACGCAGAAGTTCCCGCGCCACAAGCTGGCCGATGACGGAACCCGCTTGGGTCCCGGTCAGGCGATTGTCACCCCGTCCATTATTCGGGCCGAGCTGCTTGCTCTGTTCCGCGAGCTCGAGACAAAGGGATTGGTGGAGAATTTCGACCAGTACAAAAAGGGGCTACTCGTGGAACGTGACGCTGACGACCGCAACCGTGTCAACGTTCTGAGTCCGCCCGATCTTATCAACCAGCTCCGCATTTTTGCCGAGCAGATCCAGTTCATTCTGTAGGAGATAATCATGTCCAACAATCCCAACCAGATTACCGGCAAGGCGATTATTCGCTTTGACGGGCGCGAGTACAAAA
The DNA here is from genome assembly GCF_010468615.1 of Pseudodesulfovibrio sp. JC047. Lineage (NCBI taxonomy): Bacteria > Pseudomonadati > Thermodesulfobacteriota > Desulfovibrionia > Desulfovibrionales > Desulfovibrionaceae > Pseudodesulfovibrio > Pseudodesulfovibrio sp. JC047. The sequence goes on from NZ_WUEH01000033.1 coordinate 17,626, forward strand.
CGGCCGATGATGCGTCTCTGCAACCCGGCGGCGTTAAACGCGAGCCGGTCAAGGGGGCTGGCAAGGTCCATGGTTTCACCGAATCCACGGTCGAGCCGGAAATGGAATGCACCATCTATCACACCAAGGAAACATCCCTGGCCGAAATTCAGGCCATCGACAACGCCACCGTGATCTTTGAAACGGACTCCGGCGCACGCTGGGTCCTGACCGGTGCATTCGTGCTTGATGCCCTGAAGCTCAAAACCAAAGGCGGCGAATGCCCCATCAAAATGTCCGCCATTACCTGCGAGGAGGATTAATGCCACTCACTGAAACCATATCTTTGACAACGCCTGTCACGATCGGCAAAGACGACTGTCACGAAATCGTGTTGCGTGAAGCCACGGGCGGAGATGTCATCGAAGCCCAGGAAGAATCCGAAAAACTGGTCATGACCGCTGACGGCCCCCAACTCGTTGCCAGCCCCACGCTGGTCGGCATGGGAGTGTTACGCCGTCAGGTTGTCAAAATTGGTAACGTGGATGGCCCCGTTGATTTGGTCACGCTCAAGCGCCTGTCGGTCTATGACTTGAATCAGGTGCAACTCAAGGCCGACGCCATGGATGCGGCCACGGAAGCCGAAGCCCTGAAAGCTCGGACGGCGATGCGGGGGCGAACTGGCGAGCAGGACGGCTGACATTGAGCGGCTGGTCCTGCGTTTGGCCAGAATGACGGGATGGTCCGAAGCGGAACTGCACGGGCTGCCCCTTCGACGAATGATCAGATACTTTCAACACCTTGGGACATCATGAGCAACTTGCGAACATCCGTTATCCTGGATCTGGCGGGCAACCTTCAGAGTAAATCCAGGAGTTACTCCAACGCCATCACCAATATGGCCAAGCGTGGATCGCGCAGCATGCAGATGTTGCGTCGGTCCACACTGGCCGTCGGGCGTGGCATGGATTCCTTGGGGAATAAATATACCGCCATGGTCTCTGGAGCCGCCGGTGTTGGCACGGCCAACATGTTGATGGGATTGCAAAAACGGTACACCCGTTTGGGCATCCAGGCCTCGGCATCCGCAGAAAGAATGGACGAACTCAAACAACGTATCTACGAGACCGCCCAAGCACCGGATATTCGAGTTGATCCAAGTCAAATCATATCGGCCATTGAGACTATTGTGGAACGAACCGGTGATCTCAAATTTGCCGAGGACAATATCCACAATATCGGCGTTGCCATTCAGGCAACCGGCGCGGCAGGACAGGATATCGGCGGTTTGTTGGCTGAACTTCAAAAGCAGGGAATCACGTCTTCGGAAGCTGTACTCCAAACCTTGGATACATTGACCGAGCAAGGTAAAATGGGCGCATTTACCTTGCAAAATCTCGCATCACTCGGCCCGCGCGTAGTCACGGCTTATACTTCTATGGGGCGGTCTGGTCCCAAGGCCATGAGAGAGATGGGAGCGGCCTTACAAATGATTATGCAAGGGACCGGCGTGCCCGAAGTGGCGGCTACGGCCTTTGAAGCAACTCTACGGACTTTGAGTGATCCAAGAAAACTCAAACAATTGCATAAACTGGGCCTACAAATTTTTGATCCGGAAAAGCTTGAACAGGGCAAGCGCGTTTTGCGCCCCATCAATGAATTGATGCAGGAAATTATCGTCAAAGTCGGCGGCGACAAGGTTAAATTGGGCCGCTTTTTCGATGCTGAAGCCGTCCGTGCTTTCAATCAGGCCAACTTCGAATTTTTGAAGAGTGGACAACTCGACAGCCTAAGTAAATTCATGGACGTACAAGGCGATGGTTCAAAGCTAATGGAAGATTCAGCCCGTGCCGCTGACGATGCGGCCTCATCCATGACCGCACTGTATACCGCCTGGTCCAAGTTTGCGGATTCCAATTTGACAGGCCCTATTCAAATGGCCGCTGATGCACTCAATGCTATGGGGTCCGAGGGTGCGGATACGGCCATGTCCGTGCTGGGATACGGCGCAGCAGGGCTGGGCGCATTGGTTCTGGGCCGAAAGGCATACACCGGAACACGATCCCTTTTCGGACGAAAAGGCGGCGTTAACAACGCGGCCGCCGGTCTTGGTGGTATGAAGCTTCCCTTGCCGGTTTATGTTGTCAATCGGCAAATGAGCATGATGCCGGAAGAATACGGCGGCGGTTGGCAAGGTGACTCCGGAAAGTCCGGAAAAAGCAGCGGGCGATCTCAAAAACGCGGCGGCTGGCTTCGTCGAGGCTCTAAATTTCTCGGCAGACATCGTGGCCTTTCCAGAGGTTTGGGCGGAGCGGGTGCGGCTATTGCCGCCGTTGGTTCCGTGATCGATGTGGCAGACATCATGACCGACGAATCACTCACAAGTTCCCAAAAATGGGGCCGCACGGCCCAAGCCGGTATATCCACCGCTGGCAGTGTCGGCGGCGGTGTGCTTGGCGCAACCATAGGGTCAATCATTTTGCCCGGGGTCGGCACGGCAGTCGGTGGAATGCTTGGTTCCATGGCTGGTGGTTGGGTCGGTGACGTTGTGGGTGATTGGTTGACCGAACCGGATACACCGAAACAACCCGAAGCAAAAATGCGCATTGAAATCAGTGAAGACCGTACAAGGGTGACTGAAATGGACGCCCAGGGCATGGAACTGGACGTTGATTCGGGCCTGTATATGGCGGGAGTTGGACGATGAGCTGGAAAGAGCAACTGAGCGACGCGAGCTTCCGAGGCAAGCCCTTTTTCGTCAAGGATCACACCCTGACCGGCGGTCGCCGGATCGTGTTGGACGAATTCCCGTTGCGCGACGCGCCCAACACCGAAGACTTGGGGCGTAAAGCGAAATTGTTCAGCATTGAAGCGTATGTTCTGGGGCCGGATTATATGAAGGCTCGGGACGTGCTTATCGAGGCGCTTGATGCCTATGGCCCCGGCGGACTTGTTCACCCGTATTTCGGTTCCCGCACGGTTGCCGTGCAAGAGTGGCGTGTCCGGGAAACCACGGACAAGGGTGGCATGGCCACGTTCTCTATATCCTTTTGTGAGGCAGGTAAAAATCCTCAACCCGACGAAACCGTTGATACGTCCTGGGCCGTCAAAAAAACATCAGTTGCGGCGAAAACGTCTGCAAAAGATAATTTTTTAGAAATGTTTGACATCAAAGGACCGGAGTGGATTCGGCTTGAGGCAAAGGGGCTTGTTCATTCAGCACTTGATTCTGTGTGGTCTGTCATCGATCACGCATCAGTGCCTCTTGAGCTCGCCAGATCAGTCGCTTCAAATATTTCATCCATTCGATCCGAACTGTCATCCTTGATAAACATGCCTGGCGCATTGGCTGATCGTCTTATGGGTGTGGTTTCCAATTTGTATCCTGGCAATTATGCAGCGTTATCCTCTTTATTCAGCATACCGGATACGTTGACCAATAGTTTTCTGGGGTTTTTTCATAGAAAGACAGATCACGCGGGTACCGCGCATACGCATGTCAAACGGGACCGGCCCTTCCCGAGTGTCTCTGACCCTATTGTCCTGACCAAGGACCTTTTTTCCTACTCCATACAAGCCCCAGCAGCATCACCCCAGTCCACAATGGGAACCAAGGCCGTCAAAAATGCCGAGGCCGTGTCCGGTCTGATTCGGCGTGCGTCCATGACCGAAGCGGCCGTTGCTGCTTCGGTCATGACCTTTGATTCTTTCGATGATGCCCAAACTGTCCGCGACGTCCTGGCCAACAGCTTGGAAGATGAAGCCGCCACCGCGACCGATCCCGTTTATCTGTCCCTGACCGATTTGCGAGTGGCCGTGGTCAAGGATTTTGCCAGTCGCGCTGGTCTGCCGAGGCTCACCTCATTTGTTCCGGCCGAAACATTGCCCTCATTGGCGTTGGCCCACACGATTTATGGGGACGCGACCCGTTCCGATGAAATTTGTACACGCAACAAGGTTCGACACCCCGGGGCCGTGCCTGGTGGCGTGAAATTGGAGGTTCTGACCAATGACTAACCCGGACGTGCGCCTGACGATCGACGGCCGCGAATTCGGCGGCTGGAAGCGGATAACCATTCGGCGAGGCCTGGAGCAACTGGCCGCAACCTTTGAACTCGGGCTTAAGGACCGTTGGTCCGGGCAGGACACGGTGCGTCCCATCAATCCGGGGGCCGCCTGTACCGTAAGCATTGACGGGACACCGATCATCGCTGGTCATGTGGATGACGTTGCCATCGAATATGATGCCAAAAGCCACGGAATCACGGTCTCGGGCCGTGATAAAACCGGTGACCTGGTCGACTGCTCGGCACCCTCGACACAATTTTCCGGCAGAACTCTGGCCGAAGTGGCCGAGGAGTTATGCAAACCATTTGGAGTAGGCGTCAAGGTGTCTACCGACGTAGGCGGCTCGTTTTCGCGCCTGAAGAACAACGAAGGTGACTCCATATTTGAAACCCTGGAATCCGCTGCCCGGATACGGGCGGTGTTGTTGCTCTCCGACGGGCTTGGCAACCTCGTCATTGACCGGGCCGGAACGCGGCGAATTAAAACACCTCTTGAGCTTGGCGAAAACATTCTGAAAGCCAATGGCAAAACCTCCCACAGAGATCGATTCAGCCGCTATCAGGTCAAGGGCCAAATGTCCGGCACCGACGAATGGAATACCGAAGCCGCCGCCCACCCCATGGGCACGGCCAAGGACGCCGCTGTCAATCGTCATCGCCCCCTGACTATCCTGGCCGAAGAACAAATCGACGAAGCAGCGGCCAATGACCGCGCCGAATGGGAGAGAAATGTACGGTTCGGCCGAAGCAAGCGGGTCAATTACACGGTGCGCGGTTGGTTCCATTCCGGGGGACTTTGGCAACCCGGCTTCATCGTGCCGGTCCGTGATTCATATCTTGGCATCAATGAAAATCGTCTGATTGTGGGCGTTGACCTGATGCTGACTGAACGGGGCTTCACCACGGGGCTTTCCCTTCTGCCACGCCAAGCCTTTGACCGTATTGAACTGCCTGAACCGGGAGAGGAACAAGCATGGTGATTCGCGCCCTTGAAAAGATGCTCAGACCTATCCGACGCAGGCTGACGCTCATGGTCTCCAGGGCCGTATTGGTCATGATTGATGATGACACGACGCTCCAGGAACTCCAGACCCGGATTCTCGGCGAGGAACTCCTTGATAGCCTTGAACGCTTCCAGCAGTACGGCTTCACCTCTGTTCCGCACCAAGGAGCTGAAGCCATAACCCTGTCCGTTGGTGGTCATCGATCCCACACCGTTGTCATCAACGTTGACGATCGCCGTTATCGACTCAAAGGCCTTCAGGGCGGTGAAGTAGCTCTCTACACGGACGAGGACACGAATGAAGGAGGCTGCCGTATCGTACTCAAGCGGAATAACATTATCCAAATGCGCGCACGGGAATTGGACCTTGAGGGATCGGAGCGTGTTCGAATTGCGTCCTTGGGAGAGTTGGAATTGCATGCCGGAACACGCCGTGAAACGGACGTAGCTGGTTACGGCGAAGCTCTGATTTTTAAAAACGGAACATGGCATACCGATACATACCATGAAGGTTCGACTTTTGTTGCAGGGACAGAGCGTGGAATTCAGCCGCCGGAGGTAGATTAGATGGATGCCGGATTGATCTGGAAAGAGATGGGCGCAGACCTGGCTCTGGAAGACTTACAGCTCGTCCGCGACGATGGTCTGAAAACCGCTGTCATTCTCTCCTTGTTTGTGGACCGCAGGGCCAAGGCCGACGATATCCTGCCGGACAACTCCGGTGACCGGCGCGGTTGGTGGGCGGACGCCTACCCGGATGTCATGGGGGATGAAATCGGTTCCCGTTTGTGGCTGCTCAGCCGCGAGAAATAACTCCCGTCCGTCCGGATGAGAGCCAGGGAATACGCCCAGGAAGCCCTGGACTGGATGGTGGAAGACGGCGTTGCCGAGTCCGTATCCGTTGAAACGTGGTGGGTTCGCACCGGCGTTCTTGGCTTGTTGGTCAGGATCGTTCGTCCGGATGCTCCCGCCCTTGATTATAAATTCGAGTATCTTTGGGAGAAAATGTAATGCCTTTTGACCGTCCGAGCCTCAAGGATCTGATCAATAGGAGCGTGGCCGACATCGAAAGCCGTCTTGACGGGGCCGATGCCAGCTTGCGCCGAATGCTGCTGAACATCCTGGCCAAGATGCAAGCGGGGTCCGTGCATGGTCTCTATGGCTATCTTGATTGGATTGCCTTGCAAGGGATGCCGGACACGGCAGAGACCGAACAGCTTGAGCGTTGGGCCTCCATTTGGGGCAAAAATCGCAAGTCGGCGTCAAAGGCCTCAGGCACGGCAATATTCACCGGCACAAGCGGCAGCGTGATCCCGGCCAACACCTACCTGAAGCGTAACGATGGTTTTGAATATGAAACCATGGCCGAGGCCGTAATTACCGATGGTTCGGCGATAGTGTCCATTGAGGCCGTTCAGGCTGGTGTGGAATCCAATACGTCGGTTGGAGCGGTGCTACGGTTGCCCTCGCCGGTTGCCGGTATCCAAAGTACGGCGATTGCCAGCGAGTTGGCCGGAGGCACTGACGTTGAAAGCGACGATGACTTGCGCGGCAGGTTGTTGGCGAGAATTCGTCAGGCCCCACATGGCGGAGCTACCTTCGACTATGTGCAATGGGCGTTGGATGTCCCCGGCGTAACCCGCGCGTGGGCATATCCGCGCGAGTTGGGAGACGGCACTGTGACCGTGCGAATCATGACCGACGGCCTGACCATTGATGGCATCCCGGCTGCTGAATCCGTGGCGGCGGTGCAATCCTATATAGATAATGTACGGCCCGTAACTGCCGAGGTGATAGCTGTAGCTCCCGTGGCTGTGCCCATGAATCCGCAAATCAACCTAACCCCCAACACAGCCCCCGTCAGGGCGGCGGTCACCGCCGAGCTGTCCGACCTGTTACGCCGTGAGGCCATACCGGGCGCAACTATCCTGGTCAGCCATTTGCGGGAAGCCATATCCATTGCCATGGGCGAAACAGACCATGCGTTGCAGACACCCGCAAACAACATCACCCATTCCACCGGACAAATCGCCGTACTTGGCACCATTACCTGGGGAGACCTGTAATGGCCATGACACCCGAACAATATCAGGCCCAGCTTTTGGCGCTGGCTCCGCCCGGTGCGGCCCTGCCGACTGACGCGGATAGCGTATGGTCCATGCTCCTGCTGGCCATGGCCGATGAACTGTCTCGCGTTGACGGCCGCACCGATGACCTGTTGACCGAACTCGACCCCCGGACGTCACTTGAACTATTACCCGATTGGGAACGCGTTTGCGGCCTGCCCGGGCAATGCTCCAGAGCTTCAGCAACAATTCAGGAACGCCGTGAGGCGGTCCATTTGGTTCTTACCGCCCAAGGCGGTCAGAGTCGCGCCTATTATGAAGAAGCGGCCGCCACAATCGGCGTACTCGCCGAAGTGGAAGAGTTCAGACCATTCCGGGCCGGTCATTCCTCGGCCGGTGATGCCCTGACCAATGGACCGTGGACGCATACCTGGTGCATGCGCGGCCCGAAAGAAACCATAAAGCCTTTTACCGCTGGCGGAAGTTCCGCTGGTGATCCCCTGGCCAGTTGGGGCAACAAACAGTTTGAATGTCAGATGTCACGGATTGCCCCGGCCCACACCTTGTTAATCTTTGCATACGGAGAGGACTGATGAAACGAATTGATAACGCAACAGCAACCGAGAACAATCGGTTCACCGAAGGTAATCCGGCTCAAGGGATTCCAGCCACTGTGGTCGATGCCAAATGGTTGAACTCGGTACAGGATGAAATCATGAAGGTGATCGAAGCTGCCGGGCTGGAACCATCCGGAGCCGAATTGACACAGCTCTATGATGCCATTGTCTCCATGATCCCGACGGATTTAACCCCGCCGGATGCCGCCACCGCCGTCAAGGGAATTCTTAAATTAGCAACGCCGTGTGAAATACAATCAGGGACAAATGACACTAAAGCAGTCACCCCAAAAGGGTTACTTTCCATTTTCAGCACGCCCCATGCTTGGACAGCTCAACAGTATTTGCCAGAGGAATCCATTACCATCAAAGATGGTTTAATTGTATGGGATTTAGATAAAGTACAAACAGCAACGGTTACTTTGACTGAAGATGTCACCTTAGCCTCTCCCCTCAATATGAAGGCTGGTGGACTTTATACCTTCCGCGTAAAACAGGATACAACAGGAGGAAGAACTCTTTTTTTTGACGCTGCCTACAAAGGGAATATTCCGATCTTACCCACCGGGGAAAATGCGGAAATCATCTATCGCTGGTATTGTACAGGCTCGGCAATGATTTGTTTGACAAAGCCTGAGTGGTCTTCTTCGTTGGGGAGTACCGGATGGACACGCACTCCAAACGGGCTGATATTGCAGTGGGGTGTCGGCACAATAGATTTATCCAACCAGGCATATAAGACTATACCCGTGGTATTTCCAATTGCATTTCCGACAGCTTTAATCTCATTCTTTGCGATAGCTATCGAACCAGGTACTATCATAGTCCAAGGAGGTCTCTTCTCCGCTTCATCTTCCGGCTGTGAAATTAAATTCTCTGATGTTGATGTTAACCCAAAAAACTTCACCTGCACATTTCGATGGTTCGCCATCGGTTATTAGGAGGACACCATGATTTTCTATAGTCGAAGTACAGGCGGATTTTATGATTCAAATTTTCATCCCACAATTCCTAGTGATGCCGTAAAAATCACAGATGCAAAATATC
>NZ_WUEH01000034.1 GCF_010468615.1 Pseudodesulfovibrio sp. JC047
ATACATTACTAATACGCCATAAGGCGAGGGTGAAGCCTGGCCTAATTAAAGAGAAAACAACGAAGAAAGGGAGTTCTTGACATGGTGCCGCATAAGAAAAGTTCTGGAGGGGAGTCCAGAGGGGAACCTCTTCCAAGAGGTTCCCCTCTGGCCGTCGGAGACATCTAACGCCACCCCAGCGAGGGGTACCTGATGATAGACACAAAAAGGCCCTGTCCAAGGGTATGGACAGGGCTTTTTAAACGATCAGGGAATGTTCCTAGTAATGGAGATCGTGTTCTTCGATGGGTGTTGCAAAGGTCTTGTACGCCCAGAACTGATACCCGATGACGAGGGGAACAAAGATAATGGCCACACCGAGCATGATCTCCAAAGTCAATTCACTGGAGGCGGAATTCATGATGGTGAGACTGTTGGCCGGATTCGGGTTGGACGGGATGATGGCCGGGAAAATCCCGATAATGCCGAATAAAGCCGTGCCGCCGATGTAGAGACAGGAAGCACCCCAGGCCATCCAATATTTCTTGGCACCGAGGTAGACGCGCATGAGAACCAGTCCGGCCACGGGCATCAACAGGATGACAAAGAGGATGGGATAAACCATGTAGTTGTTGAAAAGCTTGGTGTTCACCGCAGTAAAGGCGAGGAAAAGGACCGTCAGGACAACAACCACGGGCCAGAGTCGAATGGCAGTTCTTTCTGCCCGTTCATGCAGGTCTCCGGTGGTCCGGATAGTCAACCACAACGCACCGTGCATCAGGAAGATGACGACAAACAAAACACCGCCGGCCAGTCCGTATGGATTAAGCAGACCGAACAGTCCGGCCTGGGAGAATCCGACTTCATTCAAGGGAATCCCCTGAAAGATATTGCCGAAAGCCACACCGAGCAACAGGGCCGGGAGAAAGGAACAGACCGCGTGGGCGGTATCCCAGAGTTTTTTCCACCCGTCATGCTCCACTTTCGAACGGAATTCAAACGACACACCACGCACGATGAGTGTGAACAAAAGCAACATGAGTGCGGTGTACAGTCCGCTGAACATCTGGGCGTAGGCGTAGGGAAAAGCCGCGAAGGTGACACCTCCAGCCGCGATCAGCCAAACCTCATTGCCATCCCAAAACGGACCTGTCGAATTGAGAATGGTCCGTTTTTCAACTTCATTTTTTGCAAGGAAAGGCATCAGACTGCCGACTCCGAGATCAAATCCATCAAGTATGAAATACACGATCCAAAGCACACCCCAAAGGACGAACCATATCATCGCCAGGTAATAGTGCAGCGAACCGATTTCTATCAGATTTTCCATAAAGTGACTCCTTCTATTCGCACACGCAGGTTAAACCTGGATGGGGCTGTGGTCTTCGGGACCCTTCTTGGCAAGCTTTATCATCAGCCAGATACCGGCCGCGCCAAGCAGGGTGTACAATGCGCACATCAGGACAAACGAGAATGTCACCTCGCCCGCACCCACGGGTGAAACAGCGTCTGACGTTCGCATGAGACCATACACGATCCATGGTTGACGCCCGACCTCCGCCAGGGTCCAACCGGCCCAGATGGCTATATATGGAAGCGGTATGCAATACGGGAGTATTTTGAGGTACAATGGAATCTTATCAAGCTTGTTTCGCATCACCCACCCGAGCAAGGCAATGGCAGGCATCAGTGAACCGATACCGACCATGGTTCTGAAGGCCAGGAACGTGATTTTAATCGGCGGTCGATCTTCCTTGGGAATATCATTCAACCCTTTCACTTCGGCGTTGAAATCATTGTAGGCCAGGAAACTCAATGCCCCGGGAATGGGCAGTGCTTCAACATGGTTGCCGTCCTCGCCCGGAACAACCAGCAAGTACATGGGGGCATTGGTTTGCGTCTCCCAATGCGATTCCATGGCAGCCAGCTTGGCGGGTTGCTTCAGGGCCATGTTGTTGCCGTGAATATGTCCTTCAACCGCGGTGACGATAGAAAAGACCAATGCAACCGTGACACCAATATTAAACGATTTCTGAAAGAAATGAACTTCACTCTTTCGAATAAGGTGCCAGGCGGACACACCCATGAGAAAAAATCCGGCAAGGCACAAGGCCGCTGGAATCATGTGGAAAAACTCAAGCCAGGCCCACTTGTTGGTGATGACCGCGACAAAGTCGGTCAATTCAGCCCGACCATTGCGGATCACGTAGCCCGTCGGGTCTTGCATGAACCCGTTGGCGATGAGAATCCAGATGGCGGACAGGTTGGACGCTCCGGCAACCAGCCAGGCCACGGTGGCGTGTGCCTTGGGCGAAAGCTTTTTCCACCCGAAATGCCAAACACCGATAAAAGTGGATTCAAGGAAAAATGCGGCGGTCGCCTCAATGGCGAGCAAAGAACCAAAAATATCACCGACATACGCGGAATACCGAGACCAGTTCGTCCCGAATTGGAACTCCAGGGTGATGCCGGTCACCACTCCCAGTGCGAAGTTGACCAGAAAAATCTTCCCCCAGAACTTCGCCATTTTCAAATACACTTCATCACCGGTCCGGACGTATTTCGTCTCCATGAACGCGATGAGAATCGACAGCCCCAGGGTCAATGGGACAAAGATGAAGTGAAACATGGTGGCCGCAGCGAATTGCAGCCGAGAAAGCATCAGCACATCCATACAAACCCCCTTGCGGATATTGCGACTAGACCTTTACCTAAAAATTTATTCAAGATTCTGAGGAAGCTACACGGAACCCTTCTCAGAATCAACAATAATTATCATTCTTATTGATACCTACTCATTTTTCATGCTCCCGGGTTGTCCGGTGGATTCGAGAACAGCGCGCCAATAATTCGAATGCGTATTGATTCGCTTCTTGCCCCGGGTCACCAACTCGATGGGGATATGGACATACCGCCCATTCCACCGTGATATAACCAATCCCGTGCGTCCTGTCATGCCGGCATGAACCGCGTTGATACCGAGAAACGAACAATAGATACGATCATTGGCATTTGCCGGGACAGATCGAATGATATAACTCGGATCGATATATTTCAACGTCGCTTCAATGCCCTGATCCTTGAAATGTGCAAGGATTTCCTGCTTGAGCAATGCCGCGATGTCACTCAATTTGATATTGCCGGACGCGTCTTTTCGCTGCGTCTTTTCCAAAAGTTCCTGCCCGGCACCTTCAGCCACCACGATAACAGCATTTCCACTCCGTTTCATCCGTTTATCCAAAGCGGCAAGGAACCCGTTTTCACCGTGGATATCGAAAGGCTCTTCGGGAATGAGACAAAAATTGACCTCCTGACAGGACAAGGCACTTTGCGCGGCGATGTACCCGGCTTCGCGGCCCATGACCTTGACCAGACCGATGCCCCAGGGTGCTCCGGTTGCCTCCACGTGCGCGCCCTTGATGGCCATGGCAGCGGTTTCGACCGAGGTGTCGAACCCGAAGGAAGGCGATGCATAGTTGATGTCGTTATCAATGGTTTTCGGCAGCCCAACAACGGAAATGGACAGCTCCCGCTTGCCGATCTCAGTCACGATTTTCGACGCGGCCCGCATGGTGCCGTCCCCGCCGATCATGAACAGGATGCCGACATTCAACCGTTCAAGCGCGTCCACGATCGCTTCCGGCTCCTGCGGTCCCCGGGAACTGCCGAGAACAGTCCCGCCGAACTCATGGATGGAGCTGACATATTCCGGTGTCAATTCAATAACGTCATATCCCTGTTCAGGAATGAATCCGGCCAGTCCGTATTGAATACCGAAGACCGTGGTCACCTTGTATTCATGGTGAGCCGTCATGACGATCGCCCGGATAACGTCATTGAGTCCGGGACAAAGGCCACCACAGGTCACGACCGCACATTTGGTCTTGCTGGCATCATAATAGATTTTGTCACGAGGACCGGCGGGTTCGAAATAGACATGGTCCGGAGTCTTCTTGCTCCGACTCGAACCATCCACATTGCGCCGGGATATATTCACCAGCACCGCTTCGTCATCTTCGACAAATCGACCGAAATTGATGGGATTGTTGATCTTCGCTGGACCAATCGTCATCACTTCTGTGTCTTTGGGTGCTATCTTTTCATCCTGATATGTCGTCATGGTCGTCTCCCTGAAACAAAGTGAATAATGAGAGTATAAATAGAATGATTTCCGGACTTGAGCAAACGCTAAATTCAATTTTCTTGAAAACTTTCACCAAACAATCCAGTTGAGCTGATCGACATCGTAACGTCATGACGTTTTGTTTTGTCAATGCCTTTCTCTTGACGTTTGTCCCCGAATTCCTATCTATTGGAGTCAACGAATCGCATATTTTCGAAGGAGACTCCTGACATGACCAGTCAGATAAAAACCGTTTTACTCTTGGGTCTACTCACCGGCCTGCTCATGCTTTTGGGCGGTGCCATGGGTGGACGAGCCGGTTTGTTTTTGGCGTTCGGATTTGCCATGATCATGAACGTGGGCAGCTACTGGTATTCCGATACAATCGTTCTCAAGATGTACAAGGCGCAGGAACTGTCCCCCGGAGACGCTCCTCATATCCACCGGGTTGTGGAAGAAATGGCACAGGCTGCCGGTATCCCCAAGCCCCGTATTTTTCTTGTTCCGCAAGACGCACCCAACGCCTTTGCGACCGGACGCAACCCTGAAAACGCGGTCGTGGCCGTCACTCGGGGCATCGTCAACATACTCAACCCCGACGAACTCAAAGGCGTTCTGGCGCACGAATTGGGACACATCGCCAATCGCGACATCCTGATCCAGACCATCGCCGCTGTTCTGGCCGGTGCCATCGTCTTCATTGCCAACATGTTGCAATGGACCGCCATCTTCGGCGGTTTTTCCAGAGACGATGATGAAGGGGGCAGTCCTCTCGCAGCACTGGCCATGGCGTTTCTCGCCCCGGTTGCCGCAGGACTGATCCAGATGGCCATTTCCCGCTCACGCGAATATCTGGCCGATGCCACCGGCGCACGACTGGCCCAGAACCCCCTGCATCTGGCTGGTGCGCTCGCCAAGCTGGACGCGGCTTCCCGTCAGGTGCCCCTGAAAGGCAACCCGGCCACGGAAAACATGTTTATCGTCAACCCCTTTGCCGGACGCCGGGCCATGTCCCTGTTCGCGACCCACCCGCCCATCGAGGATCGCATCGCCCGGCTTCGAGCCATGGCAGGAGCCACTCGCTAATGCACAAATACCTCGTCCCACTCTTTCTGTGTGTCTGCGTCTTCATGGCAGGCCCGGCCTTCGCAAAGAATGATCGCCGAACCCCGGTGGTCAGGGCCGTCGAGGCTGTCAGCCCGTCCGTGGTCAACATCACCGTGGTTAAAAAGAAAAGTGGTGGCGGCCGGTCTCCTTTTGGCGATCCATTTTTCGATCAGTTTTTCAAGGATTTCTCCGGCAATCGACGACAACGTGAATCCCAAAGTATCGGTTCCGGCGTCATCATCGACGGCAAAAAGGCCTTGGTCCTGACCAATGCGCACGTTGTGGCTTCGGGCGGGAAAATCACGGTCCGCCTCAATGATGGACGAGAATTCACGGCACAGCTCGTGGGTTCAGACACGGATTTCGATCTGGCGGTGCTCAAACTGGACAAGGCATCCCGATTGCCACAGGTGGCCATGGGAAATTCCGGTGACATCTTCATCGGCGAAACCGTCATCGCCATCGGCAATCCCTTTGGCTACTCCCACACCGTGACCACTGGCGTGGTCTCCGCCCTGAATCGCCCCATGCGCATCAACAAGGGCGCATTCGGCAGCTTCATTCAGACTGACGCAGCCATCAATCCCGGCAACTCCGGCGGGCCACTCCTGAATATCGACGGAGAATTGATCGGCATCAACACCGCCATCCAGGCACGCGCCGAAGGGATCGGGTTCGCCATTCCCATCAACAAGGCCAAATTCGTGATCGCCGAACTGTTGGACTCCGGCCATGTTTCACCGATCTGGCTCGGCCTGTTCGGGCAAGACATCGACCAGGCTGCGGCCCGGTATTTCAACCTGAAAAGTCTGAAAGGGGTCCTTATTTCCGAAGTCTATCCCGATACCCCGGCTTCAAAGGCCGGAATCAGGGCGGCGGACATCATCCTGGCTGTCAACGGACAGCCCCTTGCCAACAAGGATGATTACCTGACCCGGTTGTTCGGCACGACCAAATCCGAACCACTGACCCTGACGATCTTGCGAAACGAAAAACAGTTTCGCAAGACACTCAAGCCGCACGTCCTGGACAAACGGATGGCACTGGACCTTGTCCGAACCCGCTGGGGTTTTGAACTGGCTGATCGCGCTCAAGGGTCCGGAGCGGAAGTGACCACAGTTGTCCCGGGTTCTGCAGCCGCACAACTCGGCCTTCAGACCGGTGATATCATTCATCAAATCGGCAATCGTCAGCTCCAGTCCGGCATTGATCTGCTCAGTGCCTTCTTGCGCAATCGGATGCAGAAAACGATTCTCATGCGTGTGCAACGGGGCCGCAATTTATACAACGTTCGCATGACCTTGTAGGAGGCCGTCATCGAATCCCAACGAACCTATTGGACGGGAAAAGGTGCTGAAAAAGAATTCACCACCCCGTTCATGACCGATGTTTTCAGACACCACATTCCCCAGACAGCCCGCATCCTCGATTTTGGTTGCGGATACGGACGGACCATGGCCGCATTGACTGATATCGGCTACCCCGCTGTCACTGGCATTGATTTTTCCGCCCCGCTGATCGAACGGGGAAAACAGACCTACCCCACGCTCGATCTTCGAGCCTATCCCGGCGGTGCACTGCCTTTCGAAGACAACAGCTTCGACGCCGCCATGATGCTCGGAGTCTTCACCTGTATGCCGGAAACCCGGATGCAGGCCGAAACACTCATTGAACTCAAACGGGTCTTAACGCCCGGAGGATTGCTCTACGTCAACGACTTTCTGCTCAATCGGGACAAACGCAATCTCGACAGGTATAAACTCGGACAAGAAAAATACGGCATTTACGGCATCTTCGACATCCCGGACGGCGGTATCGTGCGCCATCATGACCGCAATCACATGGAGGCCCTGTTTTTCGATTTCGACATCCTGTTGTTCGAAGAAACCGTGTTCGACACGATGAATGGGCACCAGTCCGCCGGATTTTACGCCGTCACACAAATGCCGACATAATACGATCAGTTCCTCTCAGGGAGCAGTGGTTCAGCAACCGAAAAGACCATCCGAAACGTTAATGGCCACCGTTGTTGTGAACGAGCTTCCTGCGACATGGACATGGCTTCGAGTCCTTGACCCGTGCGGGGATGCCGGGCTACGCTTTCGCCATGTCGGACCGCTATCATATTCCTTCCAGTTTTCACCGGGTCGAAGACACCATCAAACGCAGCCGGTTCATCACATCCGTGGATCACGCCCCGGATGCCGAATCCGCCAGAGCATTCATTCACTGTATCAAAACGGAATTCCCTGACGCCACACACAATTGCTGGGCCTATGCAGCTGGTCCGCCCGGTGACACGGCAGCCGTGGGATTGAGTGACGACGGCGAACCGAGCGGCACTGCGGGCAAGCCCATGCTCAACATGGTCCTGCACAGTGATATAGGTGAAGTCGCCGTGGTCGTCACCCGGTATTTTGGTGGGACCAAACTGGGCACTGGCGGTCTGGTCAGGGCGTACTCGGGCATGGTCAAACTCGGTCTGGAAGATCTGCCCGTCAAGGAAATGGTCAAAACCGTCACACGCTTCGTCACCATCCCGTATTCCTCGGTCACCTTGTTCAAACGGATGCTGCCCGAGTTTGAAATTGCTGTCGTCACCGAAGCCTTTACGGACACAGCAGGATTCTGTCTCGAAATGCCCGAGGAACATCTCTCGCATTTCACGGCCCGACTCACTGAAATGACCGGAGGAAAAGCCACGTTCTCCGAAAAATGATGCGACAACCGGTTGCGAAGAAACAGACAAATACGATAGCCTACAGGCTGGTCGATACAATTCCCGGGGTAACAGCAAGGTTGAAAGCAGGTCTCATGTCCAAGCAGAAATTACGCGCCATCTACAAGGAACTGTCCGATAAAATTCAGTTTTCACAAGAAGCAGCTCTCTTTGAGGTCAAAGAACTCAAGGCAGACCTCAACGAACTCCAACGGCATCTTTCCGGCCGTAAAAAAACCACGGATTTGCAACCGGACGATTTTCTCCGGTCCGCCTATGAGATCGCACAGCATCTCAGGGACATGCAAAAACGCCGCGAGATCCTCAAGGAAATGCAGGATGTTGCGGCAGAAACAGAAGCAGAAGCCTATCTGCTTTCACGGGGAGCAAAACTGCTGAACCGTCCGGTAGGCTGGCATTTTCAGACGTCCAAGGAGCGGTACCTGCTCCACACTGACGACACGGTTCAGGCAGCGGCCAAACTGCGCAAATTGCTGGCTGCGGGAAAACGTCTCAAGCGACCCAAGAAGAAGAAATAAGACGCCTCTCCGACATGGCCCACCTTGACTTTTCCGAGGTGGGCCACATTTGTAGATATGGTCCAACCCCAAAAAAAACGGAAGACACGCATGATGAAAAAAATCGCTCTTGTTCTTGTGGCCCTGTTTGCAACCATGGCTTTGTCCGGTTGCGGATACAATCAGATGCAACAGCAGGAAGAGGAAGTCTTTGGCGCATGGGCCAACCTCGAAGCCTCGCTCCAGCGTCGAGCCGATCTCATCCCCAACCTGGTCGCGACCGTCAAGGCTGCGGCTGCCCATGAAAAATCTTCGCTCACAGCGGTTGTCGAAGCCCGGGCCAAGGCCACACAGGTGAAATTGTCCCCGGAGATGCTCACCGACAAACAGGCATTGGCTAAATTTCAGGCTGCGCAAGGGCAATTGTCTTCGGCCCTGTCCCGCCTCATGGTCGTGGTGGAGCGGTATCCCGATCTCAAGGCCAACCAGAATTTCCTCGGGTTGCAACATCAGCTTGAAGGCACGGAAAACCGAATCAACGTCGCCCGTCAGCGGTACAATGATGCGGTCAAGATGTTCAACTCTTCAA
This sequence comes from Pseudodesulfovibrio sp. JC047, assembly GCF_010468615.1. Classification (NCBI taxonomy): domain Bacteria; kingdom Pseudomonadati; phylum Thermodesulfobacteriota; class Desulfovibrionia; order Desulfovibrionales; family Desulfovibrionaceae; genus Pseudodesulfovibrio; species Pseudodesulfovibrio sp. JC047. The sequence continues at coordinate 9,036 of NZ_WUEH01000034.1, forward strand.
TCCGTAGCTTCCCGAACTCCATGACCAATTCCCTGTTTCTCAAATTGGATCGCAAGGAATTCTTCCAGGCCGATCCCGGTGCCAAGACCGTTCCCACGGTCAACTTCGGGTCCCAGTCCTAACGGAGACAATTGTGCGCACATTGAAAACCATATGCTTCGGGCTAATCCTCTCGCTCGTCATGGCGAGTGGGGCATTTGCCCTGGACGTGCCCCCGTACTCGGGCCGGGTCAACGATCTGGCGAACATGATGAATTCGTCCACGGAACAGACGCTTGAGGCCGAGCTTGCGGCGTTGGAAAAAACCGACTCCACTCAACTGGCCATTCTGACTGTCCCATCGCTTGAAGGCGATTCCATCGAGGAATTTTCCTTTCGCGTGGCCGAAGCCTGGAAAGTCGGACAAAAAAAGTCGGACAACGGGGTCATTCTGGTGGTCAGCAAGGCAGATCGCAAAACCCGAATCGAGGTCGGATACGGCCTGGAAGGGGTGTTGACCGATGTACTGGCTGGCCAAATCCTTGACCGTGTGATCGCTCCCCGCTTCAAACAGGGGAATTTCGACGCGGGATTCAAGGACGGCGTGGTGGCCATCACCAGCGCGGTTCGCGGAGAATTCACGGCCTCAAAAAGTCCCAAGCGAAAAAGCAAAGTCAATATCTTCGCCATTATCGTGGTCCCCATGATCCTGTTCATCCTGTTCACGGAACGGTTTGGCAGGCCCAGACAACGCGGACAGATGGCAAACGACCAAAATCTTGAAAATGCCCGACGCCATGGCGCGGGATCAACCGCAGCCAACCTGTTGTTGCTGTCCATGCTCAGTGGAGGCCGTCGCGGTGGCGGCGGTGGATTTGGCGGCGGTGGCGGATTCGGTGGTTTTGGTGGTGGTGGATTTGGTGGCGGCGGCGCAAGCGGTGGCTGGTAAAAGGACATATTCATGAAAAATACAGCTCAGACATTCCTGACGCAGGAAGAACAGGACGCGCTTGTCCAATGCGTCAAAGACGTGGAGAAACGCACCTCCGGCGAAATAGTGCCGGTCATTGCCTCTTCAAGTTACGAATATCCCCGTGCGGAACTCATCGGCGGACTGACCTTCGGGATCATTACGGCGGTGTGTACTGCTTTGATATTCAACCAGACAGACATGTGGGCCTTTCTGGCTCAATTGCTGGCCTTCTTCTTCATTTTCACCCGACTTTTGCGAGCATTCCCGGCCTTGAAAATGCCGTTCATCTCAAAAGACGAAATGCGTGAAGAAATCAACGAAGCCGCGTTTACCGCATTTTATGCAAATGGACTGCATCGCACCCGCGACCTGACCGGCATCATCATCTATGTCTCGGTTTTTGAACACGGAGTCCAGATTCTGGCGGACAAGGGCATCAACGACATCGTCGATTCCCATGTCTGGGAAGATGTCGTGGCCGAAATCACCACGGGGATCAAGGCCGGACGTCCGGGAGAAGCGCTCTGTCAGGGCGTGATCCGATGCGGCGAACTGGTCAGCACCCATTTCCCCATCAAACCGGACGATACCGATGAATTGCCGAACCTCATCATTGAAGGAAACGCTCGAAAGGCATGATGTGACGCAAGGGTCATCCAACCGCCATACTGGTGTCACGTCGATCTGTTCTTGTCATGGACAGGAGGACAGACATGCTCGCCACGGTGGTCACCGTCACGCTTATAATCGTTTTTGCGGGATTGAGCCTGTCTCGATTCAGGACGGATCGGTTTCCCAATGCCGAACTGCTGATTCAGATCTATGCCTGGTCTCTTGAAACCGACGAGAACAAAAAAGAGCCTGAACAAACAGCGAGAATTCACACAACGAATTCCGCATCTCTTTCCAATGCCACACACGAAGTCCCGCCAGATTCAACTGGTGGGACTTCTTTGTGACCGTCAGTCTATGAAAAAAAAGCCTTCATGATCGAATCGATCTGCTCTTCGTATTGAGCGACCGCCTCATCCAGGAAAGGAACAGGGTCCAGCCCGAGCAAGGCCCACGCCGCCTCATCGAGTCCCGGCATGACGTACATGCCGCTCCGAGCAATTTCCACGGCATTGGTCAGATTGTCCGCCACATGAAGGATCGCCGGTTCAAGCGGATTGGGAAATTCCATGGGCGTATGGTGATAATTTATCATGGCCGCCAACCCGTCAGGGAACTTCCAGGACGCGAGCAGCGGGACGCTGACATCCGTGTGCGTGAACCCCATGACCTGGCGTTCCGCCTCTGTCAGGGGAATGGAATTTTCCCGGGCAAAAAGCATAGTTTCGGTCGAGGCATAGGGCAATTTCTTGAAGAGAATCAACCGCCCCACATCGTGCAAGATCCCGCCGATGAAAAATCGTTCCGGGGATAATCCTGCCTGTGTCCCCGCCAGAATCTTGGCAAAGATACCGCACGTGATGGAGTGCCGCCAAAAGGTTTCCATATCCATCAGTTCTCTAGGAATGTCCTTGAAATAATTGATGGTGGACACGCCCAAGGCCAGTGTGGACAATTCCTTGGCACCCACCAGTGCCACGGCCCGGGACATGGAATCAATGGTCTGTGGAAACCCATACAAGGGGCTGTTGACCAATTTCAACAACTTGGCCGCCAGATTCATGTCCGTACTGACCACCTTGGCGATGTGCTCGGCAGAGGCGGATTCGTCTCGAAGCACCGCTTTGATGCGAAAAAAAATGTCCGGGAAACTGGCCAGCTCGACCTCGTGATCCACGAGCGCCTCAGGGGACCCCATCCCCTTCATGAAAACATCGTCCAGATGCTCGACGTTCTCTGCCCGGCGAGTGCGGATGTCCGGAAGTTCCCACCCGGCCGCAACCTGTCTGGCCGTCAGGTCCAAAGCCACATGAAACAGCACTTCGGTAGGCTTGAAATCAGGGTTCACATATAAAAAGAAATCGCGGACATAGCTCTCTATTTCCCGCAGAATTTCCGCGCTCAAGGCAGGCGCATCAACCACCACATCCGCCGCGTCAACACCGACACGTCGCAAAAGTTCGAGATGCCGGTCCTCCAACGAAGTACCGGATGCAAAAAGGAGTCTGCCATCAGCCGTCACCAGATCGGTGGACAAGACCATGCCAGCCTTCAGATCATCCAAGCGTATGATACCCAAAGAAGCCTCCTCCGACAGGGAATTACGCCCCCTCTATTCTTCCTTTTTGTACGCAATGGCTCCCGCATAGAACAGCGGCTTGAACGTTTGCGAAATCTTGTGCAATGACTCGGAGTGACCGACCATGAGATACCCACCCGGCAGCAGGTTGTCATAAAAATACTGAACAACCCTGCGCTTCATGGTCTCATCAAAATATATAATGACATTACGACAAAAAACAATCTGGGAACGGGGAATCCTCTTTGTGGCCAACGGATCGTTGAGATTCATCTGTCTAAACTGAACCAATCGTTGCACTTCTGGACGGATCTTCCATCCCTCCGCCACCTGGGTGAAATATCGCCTGCGGATCGCATCTGGCGTGGTTTTGAAGGCGTATTCCCCATACACCCCCGCCTTGGCCCGTTCGATCATCCGAGAGGACAGATCGACCGCCGTAATCGTGATCTTCCACCGGGAAATCTCCATCCGCAGCATCTCAAGCAGCAATATGGCAAGCGTGTACGGCTCCTCCCCGGACGAACACCCGGCAGACCAGATATTCAATTCCAACCGACCGGCCTTTCGCTGCTCATCCAACTTTTCCCGAAGCACATTGTCCCGAAACGCCTCAAGCTGTTTCATATCCCGACAAAAACTGGTTTCATTGGTCGTCACCAATTCAAAAAGCTGCTTCAATTCCTCACCACGATCACACTTCAAATACGTGATGTATTCGGCAAAGCTGGTCAGTCGCAATTCTCCCAATCGCTTGGAAAAACGACTCTCGAAAAGATACTTGCGTTTGGCATCGACAAAAATACCACTTTTTTCATATATAAAATCACGCAGTTGAACGAACTCTTCGTCCGAAATTCTGACGTTTTTCCGCAAGGTCGCTGACTTAGAAAACAAAGAACCCATTCAACCCGATCCTTTAGGAGGCAACTGTTTCATTTGAAAAAAGAAACTATTCTTAAAATCACAGTTCTGATGTATAGACTCTTACCACAATTCACAATATATTTTCTTTCTCAGCCTGCAACTCTTTCCCGCACATAAACACGAACGCGCTCTTCTCCCGTGAGGACCCGTTGTGCACCCTGCGCCAGAGAAATCATCTCGATTTCTCCCGGTTCCACCTCGACTCGCCCGAGATGTGAAACCATCCGGCTGATCGCAGCCATGAGCGGTTTACTCCGGGCAAGCCCCCCTGTCAAAATCACCGCCGCCACATCCGGTCCGTCATCCCCCTGAATCAACGCCGGAACCATGGAACAAATGGCTCTGGCAACCGCATAGGCAAAGGCCGAAAAAACCTGTTCAGCCTCACTGTCTCCCGCCTCGATACGAGCCACGATCTCACGAGGGTCATTGGTCCCGAGGTGAGCAAAAAGCCCGCCTCGCCGCAACACGGCCCGCTCCATGTCATCAAGGCTCATCGCCCCGTCACGGATCATGTGCAACACAGGAATCAGAGGCACTCCCCCGGTTCGTTCCGGTGTCATGGGGCCTTCGCCATCCAATCCGTTGAGCACATCCACCACCCGGCCCCGGCGATGGGCACCAATGGAAATCCCGCCCCCCATGTGACAGACAATGAAATTTCCCGCTTCATAGGCAATGCCCAGTCGCTCGGCCACAATCCGGGCCATGCCACGCTGATTCAACGCGTGAAACAAACTCCGCCGCCGAATGGCCGGCAACCCGGTCACTCGTGCCACATCCATCATTTCATCCGTGACCACGGGATCAACCACATAGGCCGGCACATCGAATTGCTGTCCAAAAGCCCGGGCAAGCAACCCGCCAAGGTTGCACGGATGTTCGCCGTATCGGGCAGTTCGCAAATCCTCGGCCATGGCATCGCACACCGCATAAACTCCGCCCTGCAACGGATGCAACAGGCCACCTCGTCCGGCAACAGCTCGTATCGATCCGATGCGATGCTTCACGGAATCCAGAAACGCCCTGATGATCCGAACCCGAAAATCAAACTGGTCCGTGACCCGCGCAAAGACCGCCAGTTCACGTTTCCGATGTTGCACTTCCTGCGTAGCGACCGCGTTTTCACCGTCATATACGGCCAATTTGGTCGATGTGGACCCCGGATTGATAACGAGTATGCTCATGCGACATGACTCCTATGTGCCAAGAGGCTGGCAAGGGCGATGGAGTGGAATTTACTCGCATCCGAATCCCCTCGGGAGGGGACCACTACCGGTACCTGACTGCCCACCACCACAGCGGCCATGGTGCAGCCTGACAGGGTAGTCAACGATTTATACAGGATATTTCCGGCCTCGATATTGGGTGTGAGCAAGATATCGGCGTTACCCGCAACCGGATCGTCAAACCGCTTGGTCGCAGCGGATTCCCTGGAAACAGCGAGGTCCAATGAAAGCGGACCAAGCACCCGGGCATCCCCAAACTCCCCCTGCCGAGCCATCTTGGTCAGGATATCGCCATCAAGCGTGGCAGGCATTGCGGGATAATTGATCTTTTCCGTGGCGGCCAATACCGCGACCCGAGGCGACCGCACGCCCAATTTTCGGGCCACATCCAACACGTTTTTGAGAATGTCCACCTTGCGTTGCAGGGATGGCGTAATGTTCACACCGGGATCGGTCATGAACATGAGCCGTCCGTCCAAGGGGGATTCAAACACGCCCACATGACTCAACACCCCAGACGGCAACGGAACGCCAGTGGTCTTGTTGAGCACAGCCTTGAGCAAAATGGCAGTGGACACCAATCCCTTCATGAGAAGCTGGACCTCTCCGGCCCGAAATAGCCGAACCGCTTCATTGACCGCGGACTCGTCATCCACGAGATGCACGGTCTCAAACCGGGAGATATCGAATCCGTATGCACGGGCAATACGCCGGGTCTCTGTAATGTCCCCAATGAGCACGGGTTCGGCCACGCCGCGTTCATAGGCCTCGACACCGGCTCGGAGCACAAAAGCTTCGGCTGAACGGGCAATGGCGACCCGAGGCATGGCTCCATTCTTCACACACTCCAACGATGCCCGGACCAGAGCCGACAGACTGGATATCGGGGTGCATATGGCCACTTATTCATCCCCCCGCTTGAGAGCGATCATGCCGGAACGGCACATGGACTTGATGCCATAGGGAATCAGCATCTTGATCAGTCCGTCCACCCGCTCCTGATCCCCGGCCAGTTCAACGGTGATGGTTTCCTGCCCCATGCCCACCACATTGGCCCGAAAGACCTCGAAAATCTGCATGAGCTGCCCGGTCTGTTCCCGATTCATGGCGACCTTGACCATGACCAGTTCCCTGTCCACGAAATCCTTGCGGGATAAATCATCGATGCGGATGATGACATCCAGACTGTCCAAATAGCGTTCAACCTTGTCGATGGCCGCGTCATCGCCATCGAGATGCAGCACGATACGTGAGACTTCGGGATTTTCGGTTTCACCAGCGGCGAGCGACAGAATGTTGGCGTCATATTTCCCACATTCCTGTGCCATCTGGGCCAAGACACCGGGCTTGTTGTGACACAAAGCAGACAAGGTGCGTTTCACGCGGACCTCCCAGGTTTCGTTCAAGACAGGACGACTTTTGACCGTATTTCCACATACATTATCCGAGGAGTGATGAAAAGAGGGCAGCCTTTCTCACGCTTTCAACTGGCAAGAGAGACCAAGGCCGTGTACACTGTGCGTATTGTGATTCATTATCTACGAGAAAAACGGTGGTTCTTCATCACCCTGGTCATTCAGGCGGCCATGTTGCTTTCGCCCGCTCCGGACGGGGTCTCACCCGATGGTTGGCGCGTGCTTGTCATGACGGTAGGGGCCACCCTGCTCTTCATTACCGAACCAATCCCTCTGCCTGCGGTGGCCCTGCTCATCGTGCTGGGACAGGTGTTCCTGCTCGATATCAATTCCTCACTGGTGGCCAAATCCCTGATGAAGGATTCCGTCCTGTTCATCATGGGGTCGCTCATGCTCGCTGTAGCGCTCGTCAAACAAAGGCTCGACAAACGACTCGCCTTGCTCATTGTCAGCGTCACCGGGTCGAATACCTACAATATCGCTTTTGGCATCTCGATCTTTTCCGGTATTCTGGCGTCCTTCATCGGTGAACATACCGTGGCAGCCATGATGTTGCCCGTCGCCCTTTCCCTGCTCCAACTGGCCACGGACGATCCCGCACAACGGCGCGCCCTGGGGATGCTTTTCCTCTTTTCCATCTCCTATGCCTGCGCCATGGCCGGTATCGGCACCCCGTCAGGCGGCGCACGCAACGCAATCATGATCGATTACCTGCGCGACTTTTTCTACGCCACCGATGACCCCGCAACCTTCGACTATGCGGTCAGTTATCTCGACTGGATGATCTACGCCTACCCCATCTTCCTCATCCAACTGCCGCTCATGCACCTTATTTTGCGCCACACCTTCAAGACCGACATCACGGACCTCGGTCCAGCAGTGCAAAAACTCAAGGAACAGGTGGGCGACGAAGGGGCGTTGCAGGGGCGGCATTACGTGGCCATTGGCCTGTTTGTCCTGACACTGATCGGCTGGGTCGGTTTTTCCTCGGACGTGGGTATGGGCACCATCGCCATCCTTGGCGCGGCACTCTTTTTGGTCACTGGTCTGGTTCGCTGGCAGGACCTCAATTCCGGCGTGAACTGGGGCGTGGTGCTCCTGTACGCGGCCGCCATCTCGCTGGGAGTCCAGATGCGGGAGACCGGGGCTGCGGCCTGGGTTGCCGGTGTCTTCATGGACCTGCTCGCGCCCCTTGGCATGGATAGCGGTATCGGCCTGCTCGCTGCGGTCATGCTCCTGACGACCTTTATCACCAACACCATGAGCAACGGCGCGGCCGTGGCCGTCCTCGGTCCCATCGTCCTTTCCATCGCGGTGGGCACGGAAACCAACCCGCTCGCCGTGGGTATGGTCACCGCCATTTCCAGCGCATTCGCCTATTTCACGGTCATCGGCACCCCGGCCTCGACCATCGTGTATTCATCCGGACTGCTGCGACCAAAGGATTTCATGGTCGTGGGCTGGCGCATGGCCCTCATGTCGTTCGCGATCTTGCTTCTCGCTTCAAAAATCTACTGGCCCCTGATAGGGCTGTAAGGATGGACCCATGACACAGGACAGCGACAGAATACACATACTCATCTGTATCGGTGGCGGCCCCGAAGCCTTGGCAAGCCTCAACTACGCCACCCGGCTCAGTCACATGGGATGCGCGGATATCGATCTGCTTTACGTGCGGCCTGTGGACAGCGGTCTACAATCCGGCGGAATGGAAGTTCGTGTCGCCCGGGAAAACATGCTCGACTGGGGATTGGAACTGCCTGGCATGACCCATCTGAAAGCGGCACGGGACCGCCTCGCGGAACTCGGAGAAATCGACCCGGATTCCACCCGGGACTGGAAACATAGAGAGGTTTCCGGCGACCCGGTGGGCGAATATGTCCGGGAATATACCAACCCGTGCGGCGGCTCCATTGCCCTGCGACTCCGCACCGCCCCGGACGTGACGACCGCCGCCATTGACGAAGCCAACCGCGTCAAGGCCGATCTCATCATCGTGGGCGCGTCTCCCGAACCGGCCAAGGGATTGAAAAAGCTGCTCTCCCGCAAACCATTGGCCCTCAAAATCGCAGCCCTGTCTGCCCTTCCGGTCATCGTGGCCCGACAGCTCGACCCCGGGCACGGGCACCTTGTCTGTGTGCAGGATACGGACCGATCCCGAACCATGATTCCAGAGGCCATCCGCTACGCACACGCCTGCCAGTGCCCGGTTTCCATCCTGTCCGTCGCCCCGGACCAAACCGAAATCGCATCCGCCCAAAAAGCCGTGGATGATGCCGCCGCCCTGTTCGAAGCCGATGGCATCACCCCGCACGAAACCTTGATCGAGGTCGGCGATCCAGTGGAAACCATCATCACCATTGGCTACGATTTTTCACTGGTCCTGCTGGCGGAATCGGAGAAACCATGGTTTGCCAAAGGGTTCAGCGTAGCGCACGACGTGGCGGCCAAGGCACGCAACTCCGTCATGATTCTCAAATAAAAGCTTTTTTCATCCACGAACGTGGACACACAGAAACGATCAGACAGCGAGTTCCCGGGCCAGCCGTTCGGCCTGTCGCAAATCATCGGGGCTGTTGACGTTGAAGAAGGACACCTGATCGGGGTCGCCGTCCCGAAGCCGGGCAACAGGAACTTCCCTGACTGTCACCTGATCGAAAAAATCGATAATCCTGAAATTTTCCCGGTTGAGCTGGGCCTCTATATGTGGCAGGCACCGCTTGGAATACACGGCGCACAAAGGTTCCCGGTATCCATCTTCCTTAAGCGGAATAACCACATCCACATCCGGGGTGACTTCGGTACACAACCGCTCAACCAGCCCGGCCTGCACAAACGGTGCGTCACACGCCGCAAAAAATCCGTACTCGGCGCGCATCTCGGCCAACCCCGCATGGATTCCCGTCAATGAACTCCTGGCCTCGAATCGGTCCCGGGCCACGGGCAAATCGATATGCCTGAAATCTTCGCGATCCCGAGCCGCGATCAGAATTTCATCAAACACCGACTCATACACCGAAAGCAATCGGTCGAGAACGGTGGTCCCATTGATCTCCATAAAGGCCTTTTTCACGTACCCCATCCGGGTGCCAAGTCCTCCAGCCAATATGATGCCTGCGATGTCCATGGGCGCAGACTAAATCAAGCCAGCCTAAATGGAAAGGGTCCACAAACAAGACGTGTCCGTGTATGCTCCCCCCCATGTGGACAGCAATGAACCTCCTCGGCCTGATAGGCCTGTGCTACGTCGCGATCATCGTCTGGATGTACTTTTCCCAGGAAAAGAAGCTCTATGCCCCCAAAAGAACCATGACAGCGAATCCCTCGGACATCGGACTCACCCATGAATCCATCTGGCTGACAACCCGGCTGAACACCCGGATTCACGCGTGGTGGGTGCCGCACCCCGCGCCCCGATGCACCCTGCTTTTTTCCCATGGCAACGGCGGCAACCTCTCGCACCGTCTGGACAGTCTGCGCATCTTTCACGATCTCGGACTCAATGTCCTTGTCTATGACTATTCCGGCTACGGACGCAGTCAGGGCAAACCAAGTGAAGCAGCCACTGCCGCCGATGCCCGCGCGGCCTGGGATTGGCTCGTTGAAACCGGCTCAGTCCGGGCACAGGACAGCATCCTGTTCGGACGCAGCCTGGGTGGGGCGGTCACCGCGAATCTGGCGGCGGAACTCGCAATGTCCGGCATCGCTCCGGCCGGTCTCATCATGGAATCCACCTTCACCTCGGTCCCGGACATGGGCGCATCAATGTACCCGTGGCTCCCGGTCCGGCTCCTCGCCAGATACGCCTATAACAGTCTCGAAAACCTCTCGTCTCTCCGCTGTCCCGGACTTTTTCTGCACAGTCCGGAGGATGAAACCGTGCCGTATCAACTGGGACGCACGCTGTACGACAGCTATCAGGGACCAAAAACTTTCGTGAATTTGTCCGGCACGCACAATGCGGGCTTCCGCACCTCGGGCCATCGCTACCCGGATGCGCTCAATGCCTTTCTCGATTCCCTCAAAAAACACATAAACTGATGCCTGAAAACTGTTCCCCCATTGATTCCCGCCCCCGACGCGCTCGACACGATGCGGAAAAAAATGCCGTCTCCTAATCTATGATAACTTCAACATATTGATATTCATGGCAATTTTGAATAGCGCACGGGTCTTGCTTAAAGGGATATACCCTGCAAGGAGGACCACATATGCCAGCTATTGAACGCACCCATTTTCACGGAAACGAAACCGACATGGTCAGAAACCGTATTCAGGAACTCAAGACCCGGGCCGCCGAGGGCTTGGACGACGCCCTGAATATCGTTGCCAAAAGTCTGGGCCGCGAAGAAACACCGGTCGCAAAAACCAATCTCGCAGGGCTGGAAACAGCCTTGTCTCCCCAAGAGGCCGACCTGCATTCGCTGGACGCGCTCAAGGTTCTCGATCTTATCAGCGACCCTTTTGAAGACGACTAAGCCCGGCCCTCATTTGCACTAGAAAGGACACCGTCAGACACGGTTTCCATCTTTGTGCTTGCCTTTTGAACACAACAATAATATATTGATATAATTGCATGTTTGACGTTCGCTGTGTCTCTTCACAGTGACGTTTCCTTTTCCTGAAAAAAGTTGTCGAAGTATCTCCAACCTTGACCGCAGGTTGCACGATTTCAGTCGTTTTTTCTCCTGCGCCCCCTTGCCTCGATTTCTGGAGCAGCGTATAAAGAAATCAAAGGCCCCGTTCCTATCAAAGGAACTTTCGAACAATCTGTACGGAGGGTGGGAGGAAATAGAAAACGATTCCTTTTCGAACACATATGGCGAATTGAGTCGCCCTGCTCACAGAAAGAGCGCCGTGCGCCAAAAAAACCACGCATCAGGCTGTCATAAAAATCTATTTTGAAATGTCTGGCCCTGATACAAAGCCGGAGAATCCGGCCGGGCGCACTTTTTTTGTCTCTGAACCTTGGAAGGGCATCCATTCCCTACAGATCTACAAAAAAGAGACCGATTTTCTCTTGACAGAATTTTCAGATCTGATGGTATCAACTGAAGTATTTATGGTATGCACATCTATTCACAGGAACATCACTCTTTGAAACACCGTTAAAAAAGACATGAACCGGCCTTCAATCCGACCGTGCAGGGACTGCCATATGACAGACGACACCGTGATCCAAAAAACGTTCTGTTCAGCCGAAACAAAAAGAGTCGCCGACGTCCTGAAGGAGGCGGGAATAGGGGATGATCCCGACTGGCTGGCCATCATCCTTTTCATCCGCAATCTTTTGGGCAAGTTGAGTATTTATTCCGACGAAAAAAAAGCGGAAATTCAGCGAGAAGTTTGTGCTGAAATCCTGAAAAATGACTTTTCCCAAGAGCATTACGCCGTTCTTATCGCCATGTTGGACATGTTTATCATGCAAAACATCGGTACTCAGGAACTCGAAGCTGCATTGACCAAGGAAAAACGCTCGGCCACGCTCCTGATTCAGGAAATGAATACCATCATCAATTCCATGCAGGGAGCGCACACCCGGCACAACCACCGGCTGGACTCCTTCAAGCAAAACGCGACCAATGTCATTCAGGGCGACACCGACCGGTCCGCCATTCTCACCAAGGTTCGCGGCATGTTCAAGGAACTGATTATCGAGTTCAAGGATGAAGCCCGGGAACTCAATGCCAAGGCGGAACATTTCGAACGCACTGCCAATTTTGACCCTCTGTTGACCCAACTCTACAACCGTCGCGCCATGGAAGCGTTTCTGGCCGGGGCCATCAAGGAATGTACCACAGACGCACGTCCCCTCAGCCTGATGATGATAGACGTGGATCACTTCAAACGCGTCAACGATACCTATGGCCATCAGGCAGGGGATGACGTTCTCCGCGCACTGGCCCGTATCCTGACAGCCCACGCCATGCAATATGACGGCTTCGCCGCCAGATACGGCGGAGAAGAGCTGGTCATCATCATGAAGGACATGGACAAAAGCAGGGCGACCATCAAGGCCGAAGCGGTCCGGGCCGATGTCGCAAACTACGACTTCCGAGTCAGAACCAACGGCACGTACTCGGCAGATCCGCTCCAATTCACCGTGTCAATCGGTGTGGCCGAACTGCATTCCGGATGGAAAACAAGCGAACTTATCTGCGCTGCGGACACGGCCCTCTATGAAGCAAAAGATGCCGGACGGAATGTGGTCCGAGTCGCGCCTTCAAAATAATAAACTTATCGACAATCGACGATTTATTTTAAATATTGACGGATGGTTACAAGTGCGTATCTGCTTTTTCGTTTTCTGGCTCACGCTATTGCTTCCTTTGACATCTCCTGGGGCCGAACCGCTGCGAGTGAGCGTTCTCTTCTCGGAATCCGCTGCCACGCACCGAACCAGGGGGCTTGAAGCGGGACTCACCAAAGAGCTGGGAACGCAGACCGTCATTCACCGGGTTTTTCTTGGGCAAGAAGACATGGACGAAGACCGTTTTGACACGATCTTCCTTGAATCGGAAACCCTCCGACAAGTGACTGATGCAGTCGTGACAGACGGGCATCTCGCCTTCGCCTTTGCCCAGAAATACGGGCAGGAGCTCTTCCCGGACACACCGGTGCTGGCCTGTTCGATTCCCCGCCCCGCGCCAACGATTTTGCGATGGTATGAAAACGTGCTCTGGTTGCCGGAAGAATCATCCATCCAACAGGCTGTGGACCTCGTCTTTACCTTGTGTCCTCAAACACAGACCGTGGTCGGGATCACCGACACGTCCGATGACGGACACAAGCGAATGAAGGCGGTGGCACGGGCCATGCGTCCCTATCAGAAAAGGGCGATCCTCATTTTTCCGGGCCATGAGCCTGGCGACGATGCAGGGTTGAATTTCGAAACGCTTGGTGCCGTGCTCTCCAGCGTGCCGAACCGAGGCGTCACACTGTTTCTCGGCGTGTCCGAAGATTCCGCCGGACGGCCCATACCTGAGCCCATGCTGGCCGAGATACTGCACACGCGAACAGCCTCGCCAACCATCGTGCTTGACGATACCTTTCTGGGAACAGGCGTTCTTGGCGGTCCCATGATTTCCGGGAAATCCACAGGACGGTCAGCGGCTTCCATCCTCAAACGGCTTCGCTCGGGCGAAAACCCCAGGGAAATGCTTCCGCAACCGATCCGGGCCACCACGATTCTGGACGGGCAGGCACTGGCTCGATTTGGTCTTGTCGCGCCCCAAAAAACGACCATTGTCAATGCGCCGAACCAAGTCGAAAAAAAGGGAAATGCCATCCCGACCAGCACCTTGGGTTGGATCGTGGGACTGTTGCTGTGCAGCGGTTTCCTTTTCTTTTCCAAACGTCACAGGTCATAAATGAAGAGCAGTTGAAATACTGCCAAAACCAAAACCGCCACGCAAGCCACGAAAACCATGCGTCGGGTCACGGCCCGTCTGTGCCTGGACCACTCATGGTCCCGAAGCGTCACGGCCTCGAATGAAACATATTCCTGTTCAAACCACAGCATGATAAAACCTCCTGAATGGGAACAGGGTAGAGTGGAAACGTGACACGAAAACGACCGGTCCGTGTCTTTTCGACAAAACGATCACTGTCCACCTGCGCCAGACGAAACAGCGTCATCAGCCGCATCGTATCGGACATCCACGGCCAGTATGCCGGTTATTTCACCACGGTCCGACCGCATCGGCGTGGACACCGTCAGGCAATAATCGTCAATGGTTTGTGAATGGCACATGTTCGAAATGTACGGTTCCCCGGTCCGCATGGGTTCCCGAAACCAGTCGCATTGGGACCAATCCGTTCCCACGCCACCTCTGGCGGAGGCCTCGTTCCCGGCATGGGCCATGGCGCACGGTGTTCCTTGAAGGCCGGTACGGTCCGTTATCCAGGCAACCTCCAGCCGAGGGTTTGACCGAACTGCCGAGTCGAGCACGGCGTATTGCCGAAGGGGATCATCCGATATCAAATCAGGAATTTCCGCCAACCGGACAACCTCTTCCTGCACCGTATTCTCTCCCAAAAGCATGAACAATCCATAGAGCTTGGACAGAGTGTCTATCTGACGGGTCAACGCCGAAATGGCCACACCAGTTTCGCCCACGGCCCGAGCCGTCTTGCAGGACACCGCATCCACCTCGGCAACAGCCCGATTGATGGCTTCGCCTGCCGTCGATTGCTGACTGCTGGCAGCGGCGATGGTTTCGACCTGTTGCGTGGTTGTTTCGAAGAATTCCATGATCTCGTTCAGGGCCTGCCCAGACTCACCCGCGAGCGCATTGGCCGAATCCACCTTTTCCGCCGCCAGATCCATCCCCTGAATATTGTCCCGCACATCAGCCTGAATATCCGCGATGGATCGACCGACCTCCCGAGTGGCATCCATGGTCTTTTCAGCCAGTTTGCGCACTTCATCCGCCACCACGGCGAATCCACGCCCGGCATCCCCGGCGCGGGCCGCTTCAATGGCCGCATTCAATGCCAGCAGATTGGTCTGATCCGCAATATCCGAGATGACCGTCATGACCTGACCGATGGAATCGGCCTTGGTCCCGAGGCTGGACACCTTGGCTTTGAGCTGTTCGGTAATGGCGTGGACATCGCCAATGGAACGCACGGTTTTTCGAACGACATCAGCCCCTTCACGCGCCCGGTTATGGGCCACGGCAGCGGCTTCTGACGCATGTTCCGCATGACTGGCCACCTCCCTGATGGACACGGACAGTTGATCCATGGCCGCAGCGGTCTGTTCCACCCGACGGCTCAAACTGTTCGCCCCATGCAAAATGTGCTCTGATTCGCTATTCATGACATTTGATGCATTCTGCATCCCGGTCACGACACGATCAAGCATCCCGGCGGCTTGGAGCATTCCTTCCCGTTGAGACTGTGCCGCATTGGTTCTGGCCAGCCGTTCAGCGTCCGCCCGTACCGCAGCCGACTCGGCTTCAATGGCTCGAGATTGTGCCAATTCCGACGCGGATTTCGCCTCCTGCATCTTGTCGGTCAGGTGATGCACCATGCGCTCAAAGGCTTCCTGAACCTGTCGCAACTCTCCCTTGAACACCCCGTCGGGAACGGCTTCAAAATCCCCCATGGAGACCTTGCCAGCGTATTCCCGCAGGCTGTTCAACGGACGTAGCAGGGCACTTCGCAAGAAAAGCAGGGTCACTAACACAATGCCGATAGCCGACGCCGCACCAACAATCATGGCCGCATTTTCAAGGGTTCCGATAGCGGTCAACGCCTCGGAGGCATCGATCTTGACAACCAGTCCCCACTTCGTCTCTCCCACACGGACCGGAGCATACTCGGCCAAAACCGTGTGACCGCGATAGTCTGTCCCGTTCAAACTCCCTTTTTCCCCGGCCAGAGCCTTACGCGCTGCAACCGTTTCCATCCTGCCCGTTTCCGGAAAGGCAAAAGAAGCGGCCACACTGTATCGTGTTGCATCGGAATACAGGTCGGATCGCATCAGCCCGTCCTGACCGACCAGATAGGCTTCACCAGTTGCTCCCATACCGGCCCGGGCACGCATGACCCGATTGATACTCGCTATGGAAAGGCGCAACAGGGCCACGCCTTCGATTTCCTTGCCATATCGACGGATGGGAGCCGCTACAAAGGCACAGGGCAGATCTTTCATGGGTGGGTAGGGATGGACATCGACAAACACGGTTTCACCAGCCAGAGCACGTTTCCAGGCGTCTCTGACCGGACTTTCGGCAAAGGTTTCCATGGTCATGTCCTCGCCAAGCTCAGTACCACGGATCGCGGAAAAAACGATACGACCGGTCTCATCCAAAAGCAGGACGTCGGCATAGCCCCGGACCTTCACCCACGGCTGGAATTCGGCAGACACCCGTTTCAGGGCATGGACATATTCCTCATTGGTCACATCCAGCTTCTGCCCGGGACTGCCTTGATAAAAAGCGATATCCCGCAACCGAACCAATGCGCTGTAGACGTATCGGGCTTCGGAAAACATGAGGATATCTTTTGACCAGGTCTCGGTCAGGCCATGGAGGTCGTGCAATTTAGCTTCCTTGACCGAAGCGAGCTTACTTCCGGCCTGCACCTTCAGGCTTGCGGAGGCGGTATGCAGACTGTAGCCGACCATTCCTCCCAAAGGGAGCACCCCAATAAGCACACAAAAATACCATGTCGGCACTCCAAGGCTTAATCTGGTAACAGTACCAGTAAAAGTGAAGCTCAAAGGAGGCCGACATGGCTAGGATTAAAATATCA